>JAHBVV010000031.1 GCA_019637335.1 Candidatus Hydrogenedentota bacterium
TCTCAATGGCGCTGAACCACATTTTTTCGGGGCGCGCGTCGTTGACCAGGGACATTTCCTCCAGCCAGAACTGCCGGAGATTGCGTTCCTTGTCCAGTTTTTCCACCTGCGCCTGCAAGCCCGATATCTGGTTCCGGACCTGCTGGAATTCGTTCAATTTCGAGGAAGGCGGCACGTTGGCATCCTGGAAGCCACGCAGGACCACCTCCGGATCATATTGGCGGATCCGCTCCTGGACGCGTGTGATTTCCTCCAGGACCTTCTCGTTTTCCTTGGCGCTCTGCGGGATAATGCACGCCATCGTGAGCGCGAGCGTTGCGATGGACAGGCCCCAGTAGAAGGCCGCTTCCCGGCGCCGCGCCGCTTCCTGCACGCGCGGGGGGATCAGGTTGATTTCGAGGGCGACCGACTGCTGGCAGCGCAGGGCCATGCCCAAAACGCAGCAGGCCTGCTCCGGCTTTTCGCTGACCGGCTGCGCGCCCGGGGCCACCGCCAGCCCCGCCAGCGGCTGCGCGATGCGCACCTCCAGCCCGAGCTGGCGCTGCATGAAGGGAACAATGTTCCGGAGGCACGCGCCGCCGCCGCACAAAACGACCCGGTTCACCTGGCCGCCGCCCGGAAGGGAGCGGAAGTAGGCGAATGATCGCATGATCTCCGAGACCATGCGCTGCAAAACATTTCCGATGACCTCGCCGCCCTGGCCGTCGGTGTTCGGATCGCCGGTGGGCGCGAAGCCCCGCTGGCGCTTGAGGCGCTCCGCGTCGGCGAATTTCATGCCGAAAGCCGACGCGATGGCGAGCGTAATGTCGTTACCGCCGAGGTTGAGCGGGCGCGTGAAGCGGAACTGCCCCTCCCGCTCGATCACAATGTCCGTCGTGGCCGCGCCAATGTCGATGAGGGCGACGCACTCCGACGAATTTCCGAATTCCCCCGTGTATTTCAGCCAGTTGTACGCCGCCAGCGGGTTGACGTCCGCAATATCGATGGTCTTGCGAGACGCCTGGAGGATGTCGATCAGCTTGTCGACCACGTCCACCTTGATCGCCGCCATCATCACATCGTAGCCGCCCGCCTCGGTGCGCCCCAGGATCTGGTAGTCCATGGCGATCTGGTCGAGCGAGAAGGGGATCTGCTGCTGGATTTCGTAGCGGACGATCTGGCTGACCTTGTATTCCGGCACCGGCGGCAGCGATCGGCTGCGCGTGAACACCGACTGGCCCGGCACGCCGAAGATCGTTTTGCGCGTGCGGACCTTGGCCTCCTTAAGGAGTTCCGCCAGGGCCTTCTGCTTGAGCGCCTTGCGCTCTTCCTCGTCTTGCGCCGGGTCCGAGTTGAACTCTCGCTGGTGGTACTTCACCAGCTGGAAGCCAGCCTTGGTTTGCGCCAATTCCGCCAGGCGGATTGCACTCGCACCAATGTCCAGCACCAAACGCTTTTTACGTCCGCCTGTTAATCCAGCCATAAGTCACTCTGTTCCCATTCCCCCCGTGTTACGGCCCCGCCTGCCGTCCCACAGGCGTTCAATTCGTTGTTCCGGCGCACGCTGCGCCCGCAGAGGGTAAAAAGTGTTAATTACCCTATTTCCCGATTTATCGTAAACCCTTGAGAGTTATTGTAGTGCACGCTTAAACGCTTGTCAAGACCCCTGCCTGTTTGACAACAATTTACCTCGCACTCGATTCCGGCGCGCTAATCGCGCAACGGAACCCGTAATCCTCGCGCGTCGCCGATACCCGGTCAAAATGCCGTTTCGCGGTTCGCACGTCAAAGCGCTCGGAGCGGAACGATCCGCCCCGTAGTACGCGGAAAATCTGGCCGTAGTCCTTCGTTACAAAACGGTTCCCGGGGTAGGCCTGGTACCAGTCCTGTGTCCACTCGTAAACGTTCCCAGCCATGTCCACCACCCCGTATGGCGACATGCCCTCGATAAAGCGACCGCGCTCCGCGGGCGCATTCAGGCCCGTGCCAATCATGTTGCAGAGGGTCGGGTCGAACTCGTTACCCCACGGGAACTCGAGTCCGTCCGGCCCGCGCGCCGCCTTCTCCCACTCCAACTCCGTCGGCAGGCGCTTGCCGACCGCCTTGGCGAAATCGACGGCCATATTCCACGACACACCGGTCACGGGATAGTTCTCCAACCCCTCCGGAAATTCATGCAGCGGAAATACATCCCTGAATTCTGCGTTAGTTACCTCGTATTTGTCAATGTAAAATGCGGGCACGTCAATGGTGTCCAGCGGGGCCTCGTCGGGGGCCCGGTTCGCCGCCCCGCGAATGAAGGGGCCGCCCGGCACCAGCACCATCCCCGGCGGGACATTCCCAGGCTTCATGGTCAGCGAAACCCGAACCTCCTGGTTCGGCTCCAACTTGACCCGATCACCCGTCATAATATGGCCCGGGGCGTGAACATCGACAATATAGTTCCCCGGGGGCAGCGTGAAATCCTTCGGCGTTACCTCGGGCCGCTTGCCGCCGTTGATCCATATCGTCGCGCCCGTCGGGGTGGACGTCACGATCAGGCGCCCCTCAAGGGGCTTCAAATTTATCGTCGTATTCGTCCCGTACTGGTGGTCCGCCTTGACGTCCAGCATGTCCGATTTATACGAGTAGTAATTCTCCAGCAGCACCTCGAACTGGTGCTCTCCCACTCCCAGCGGGTGACGCCGGATCGGCGTCACGCCGAGGCGATCGCTTCCGTTGAGGATCACCTCCGCCCCTTCGGGCCTCGACTCCACCGTCAGATACCCCACCAGGGGCTCCATCTCGATAACATACGCCTGCGGCTCGCCCACCGTCACCCGGATCGCGTCCTCCGTGTCCCGGTACCGATCCATTTGCAGCAGGACATTGTAGCGGCCGGGCGGCAGGCCCGTGAACGTCACCGGCGTCTCTCCCGTGTAGCCGCCCTCCACCAGCACCCGCGCCCCCGACTCCGGGGCGCTGTCAATCTTCACCGCCGTATCCGGTTCCCTCGAACCGCACCCCGCCGCCATCACCGCCACGAGCAGCAGCCCCGGAAGGTAGATCCGGCCCCAGCGCGCTGCCCGGCCGGCAACACCCGAAAGGCTTGGACTCTTCCTCGGCTTCCTCCGCCCCGGCATCCTGTAGGTCCAATCTACCGCCCATACGGCGGAACCCTGGGAACCCGCCAGCGTCAATCATGGCGGGCGCCCGGAGCATTCCCTGTCATAAGCGGCGTCCATTATAAACAATAATCCCAAAAATTACACGCGTTAATCCTTGACAAAGGACTTGATCGGCTGGTCGTCCTTTTCCCCGCGCTCCCGGCCCGACGTCACCGTGAATTCCACCGTCGCCGGGGTGCGGTCGAAAACGGCGTTACCCGGCGATTCCTCGTAGAAACTGCTGAACAGGGCCGTATACTTGACGTCCCGCTGGCGCGCCGGCGGCTCGAGGCCAATCGGGCCGTCGTCACCCAGACGATCATTGACGCCGGGGAAACACTCGGAATTGTTCAGGAACGGCGCCACGATGAAGCCGGGGTTCGCCAGCAGATCATACGGCGCCACCAGCGTCAGGTTCGGCCCGCCGGGTATCTGGCCGCTTGCCACAAGACGCCCGTCTTCGTACAGTTCAAACGCCACCCCGCGCGCAGCCGCGGTAGGCACCACGTCGGGCAGGGTCATCCGGATGGAAAAGCCCGCCTCCACGCGCTCGCAGGTTTCCGCGGGCGGCAACGGAATGCGAGCGAGCGAACCCAGCCCCTGCTCCCCGGCATCCCGCGTGCGGTTGCCGATGGTGCCGCCTGCCCGCTCGTACCAGAACTCCGTCACGACCTGCGTGTCGAGCCCGAGGGAGGCGTCCGCGCCGGGATCGGTCCAGCGGCGGTAGTCATAGACCGCCGCCTCCAGATCGGCCACGCTCGCCAGATTGCCGAAGGCGCCGCCGGCCTGCATATTACCGGCCTCGTCGTAGCCCTGCACCGAAATCAGGTACTCCGATCCCGGGGGGCCAACGAGCAGGTCCCGCAGCCGCGTGGTCCCGGTGAAGATGGTGTCCAGGGTGATGGTCTTGTTGGCCGGGTTCATCCAGGCGCTCCAGCCGCCCGAGATGTCCGTCCAGGACGTGAACTGCGCCCCCGCGGCGTCCGCGCCCCAGACCCGCCAGCGGACGGTGGAGAAGCAGGGCAACGGGTCCTTGGGGTCCTGGCCGCCGCCGAGGCGGCTGATGCCCCAGGTGAAGGTCGGGTCGGCCACTTCCTGGCCCGATGGCCCGGCCCGGAGTTCGCCCCGCACGTTCGGGAACCACCACAGGTGGAATGGCTTCAGCGGGATGAAGGTCTGGCCGGAGGGATCCAGCGTCGCCTCGTTACCGGCCAGGTCCGTCACGCGGACATTCGCGATCGCGTGCCACTGGTTCACGCCATCGTGCAGCAGGTCCGTGAAGAGCCAGGAGGTCTCCAGGGTGTTCCCGCCCACGTTGTTGTACGTCACGGTCAGCTCGGCGGCGCTGTTGATCAGCTCCGCCGCGGACTCGGAGTTCGGCGTCCACCAGGCCATGCCGGGCACGCCCGCGAAGTTCCGGTAGAGCACGGCGTCCTTTTCCCCCGGCGCCGTGTAGGTGATCGTTCCATCCGGCAGGCCGTCAATCGCGAAGCCGGACCCGACGTCCGTGAAGGTCAGCGAAATCCCAATGCCGTTCCTGGGCAGGTCGAAGAAGACCGAGGGATCGCCGGTGGTCCCGTTGAGGTAGCCCGCGTTCGCGCCAGTTTCACCCAAGAGGGCGCCCGCGCCCCAGTTCCCGGGCACCGGGGTCGCGATATTCAATTCCGGAGGCGGCCCGGCATCGCCCGTAAGTGTAAAACCGCTCAAGTACTGGTCCGCCAGGAGGTTGAAATTCGTCACGATCACCGGCGGGATACTGTCGAAGCCGAAGCGGCGCCCGACAAAGGCCTGGCTCCCGGCCGTGTCGCTCTCGTCGAGGAAATTGACATCGGCTCCGTCGGGCAGGCCGCCCGTCGCGTGGATGAAGATCTCGTAGTTGTCCGTGTTTACGTCCGCGATGGCCGGAAACTCCGTCTCGAAGTTCTCCAGCACCACGTTGTAGTCCACGAACGCGAACGTCGCGTCGACCGCGCTCACCGGATTCACGTCCAGGGGCCCGATGCGGTTGTTCGCGTCGAACACGGACGCGCCCTGCAGGGGATTAGCGATCCAGATCACCGCGTTGGTCAGATCCACCGTCGGCGTCACCACCTGGATCGTGATCGGGCCCTCGCCGATCCAGCGGCGCTGCTGGCCCCGCTGGATGATGTAGCATTCGGTCCACGTGGCCGCGGTGATATCGGCGGTTTCCTCGTCCGCGCCGACCACCAGGTCGGAGGAGGAGCGGCCCAGGTTGCCGAAGTCGCGGCTGAAGAATTCCACCGAACTCAGCGTGGCGGAGTCCGCGCCGGTGCGGCGCACCTGCGTCAGGTCCGCGAGTTCGCCCGGGAACGCGTCCGGATCGGCGCTGAAGACAATCGCCGGATCGAGCGTATCGGTCACTTCGTGGGCGTCGGTCACGCCCGCGGGCAGCGGTAGCGGATTGCCGCCGCCGTCCGTCACCCACAGCCCGCCCACATCGAGCGTGGTGTCCGTGCCGGCCACGCCCGCACCGCAATTGTGAATGAGGGTCGCCTCGATGGTGGCCACGCCGTCGATCGCGTTCACGCCGCCCGTGGTGTCGAGGAAGGTGCACTGCGTGATGTTCAGCGCGCCGCCCTGGTCGATGCGGACGGCGTCGCCCGTGCCGCCGGACACGATGGAGGCCGCCATGTAGACCTCGGCGGGGTCGACGCAATCGACGCTGACGCCGCCGATGCTGTCAAAGAGCACGCGGCGGATGTCCACGTCGCTGCCCTGCATCGCCAGGATGCCGGTGGTCCCGCCGGTAATGGTCACGCCGCTGATCGTGAAGCTGAAGTTTTCCTCCACGGTAATCACCGGCGCGCCGCCGGGCCCGACGATGCGGATCCTGTGCGGGTGCGCCGAGCTCTTCCCCCGGATCGTGAGGCCGGCCAGGTTGCCGTCGATCACCAGCGCCGAGCCGAGGGTATAGTCCACCGCCGGATCCGTTACGTCCGTGGGGCCGTCCAGCACGATCACGTCGCCCGGGGCCGCCGCCGCGAGGGCGCCGTCCAGTGTTGTCTCCGGGCAGGTCGCGCACACATCGATTACAGCCGCGCGCGCGCCCCCCGCCGCCAGCAGCGCCAGCAGCGCCAGCGCGCCGGCCCATCCGCCTTTTCGTCCGTACCACATACTGCTCTCGCTCCTCGGTGGAACCCCGCCCTGGATTCCGGGCGCCCGCTTCCGGGCCGCCCGTTGCTTGCTTCGCACCTTCAAATCCGGCTGCGTCAGTCCAGGCCGCCGGACAGGTCCGACGGGCTCCGGCGCTCGTACACCGCCGACGCCTTGGTCCGCGCCGTGGTCACAAATTCGTTCGGATCCCGGTAGTTGATGAATCCGTCGTTGTTTCGATCGACGCCGTAACCCGCCTCCACGGTCATGATGATCTTGTACACGTCCGACCGCGTCGTCACGAGGTTGCCCAGGCGCGCAAAGCGCGCGCGGACCTCGTCGAAGCGCTTCGCCGGGTTGGCCTCGTTCGAAAGCGGGTACACCGCCAGGTCTTCCACGCCATCGGTCACGACGCCGGTTAGATTGGGCACGTCGGCGCGGCCGTAAATATAGTTGAAGTCGAACGCGTTCTCGTTGCGCAGGAGATCGCCCGTGCTCCGGTAGTAGCGCCCGTCCGCGTGTTCCGTGCGGCCCGCCTGCATCATCGCCGCCATCCGGAACGCGCCGATCTGGTGTTCGTCGGGATCTGCCGCATCGTTAATCATGTCGCGCGGATCCAACGGAATCGGAACCGGTGCCGGCACCAGGAGGTCGGTGTCCACGCCCGGGATCTCGTTGTACCGGTTCCGCAGCGGCGGCGTGGTCCCGTCGTAGAAGTGGATCGCCGGCGAGTACGGCGGTCCGCCCGGCGGCGCCCACGGACGGCGCCCGAGCGCCGGATCGACGACCGGAATATCGTTGCTTGCCCGCAGCACAATGTTGGCCAGGGGCGGAATATCGCCCGCGAGCACGTTTGGCGCGTTCCCCGGCTGCACGGTTTTCCCCACATCCACCACCCCGGGAAGGCCCAGCAAGGAATTGTAGAGCTCGTCGACCCTGGTAGGGTCGCCATTTCTTTGCCTCGTAACTTCGCGCAGGCGGGTATCCGCCGTGTTCACGTTGATCCGGCCCGCCGTCCGCTTGCGGGGCGCGAGCACGATATGCGTGAGCGCGCCCACCTGGCCCGGCGCGCCCAGATTCCGCACGCGCAGCGCCAGGAAGTTGTCCGTCACGCGCACGATCTGCGGCTTCCACCCGCCCACGGCGTTGTTGCCGTAGAAGATGTAGCCGTCGGGGCCCGCCTGGTAGCGCGTGGTCGGCGTCCATTCATCCGGGTGGATGAGGCCGCCCGGCTTGGTCCGCGACGCCGACGTCGGGTCGGATTGGCCCCGCGCCTCGCTCGGATCCGTGATCACGTCCAGCGCGTAGATCGGCTCGAAGAGCTGCCCCGCCAGCGATGCGCGCGGGTTGGTCGGGTCGCGCGTGATGATCGACTTCGCCACCGGATCCACCGGCACGATTTGCCCGTTGTCCAGCTCGAGGCCGGCCGCGCCCGGGTTGATCAGCGCGGCGTTCGCCTTCGCCCGCACCGGTACCGCCGTGTTCGTCGCCACCGTCACCACGTTGGCCGCGTGCTTCGCCGCCTGTTCGATCCGCTCCCGCATCTGCGGCAGGAACGTGCCCACATAGAGGATGTATTCCCCGTTCTCCAGGCCGTCCTCGCCGTCCCAGATGAACAGGCCCTCGGGCGCCTGGGCCGTCCCGCGGTTTTCGCTCACGAACATCGCCACCCGCTTCTCCAGCGGCCAGCGATCCGTGAAGTCGTTGTCGCCGATGTTCACGCCGTTGAAGTTGCCGGTATTGTTCAGGTACGCCGCATTAAACAGGTAGTGCAGGTTAAAATCGCCCGGCGACGGGCTCCCGTCCACGTAGGACGGGTAGTTCGAGAAGTGATCCAGGTTCGCGCGCGGGCCGTCCGTCGGCAGTTCAAACAGGAACACCGGCGCCCACGTCCCCGGCGCCAGCAGATCGTCCGGGAAACTGCTCCCCGGATTGTCCACCCAGTTCATCAGATCGTTGTTTGCGTTGACCGTGGAAAAGTCCGGACGGATCGGGCGGAACTCCGCCTGCCCCATCGTCAGCACCTTCGAGCCCAGGGCCAGGCTGTTTACCGCCGACGCCAGGATATTGCCCGAAACCGCGCCGTCCAGCGACTCCTGGCCCAGCGTCGCCCCGCGAAGCGCGATGGGTTGCGTAATCGAGAGTCCGTCGGCGGTTCCCGTAAGGCCCTGGAGGTTGAGGTTCAGCATCGTCATGTCGCGAACGAATGCGGAGCCGCCAGACGTATTGACCGCGTCGTGCAGGTAGATCTGGTGCGGCACGCGCATCAGATCCGCCGGCGACTCGTACGACCGGTTCGCCACCTGCGCCCGCGACAGGTTCCAGCGTTGGTCCGCCTGCGACGGGGTAGGGTTCGACGCGAACGTACCGTCCTCTCGAGTTCGGAAATGGTCGAAGGGATCCGGGAACTGGCGCGGATCCGCCGCGCCCGCCAGAAGCAACTCGATGTCCGGCGGATTCTCCATCATCCGTGTGGCCGTGTTCATTCGCAGTGGAGTACCCGACATTGCGTGTCCGAATAGTCGCTGATTTCGCTGCAGCACCGCCAGGTTCGTATTCGGGAAATCGGGGTGCTGGACGAAGCGCGGGCGAAGATCGACAACAGCATTGTCATTGATCTGGAGCGGAGGTCCGCCCGGCGGCGAAAAAAGCTCCGCTTCGAAGTAGCTCAGGCTGTCGGCCCAATCGTCGTAGTTGCCGTCCGTCGCCTGCCAGCGGTTCTCCGTGCCGAAGCGATCGCCGTTGTACAGCGGATGCTTCCGCTCCAGGCTGCGGTAGAAGTCAACACCCATCTGGTTCGGCGGCCAGATGGTCGGATACGCCGCATTGACGGTCAAGGGCGTATCAGGCGTTCCGTCGTCGTTCGTATCGATAAGATTGAATGCAAGGTCATCGATCGTTCTGTTGATGACATCGTATTCGCGATAAGTCACGCGATCTACGACCTTCCCCGCCGTGGCCGCACCCTCGTACAGGGTCACAATCACGTTATCGCCGGGATTCCAGCGGCGTTCGGCAAACGCTCTCCACTCCACCGGATCGTTGGCAGTGGATCCGATATACGGCGCATTCACCGAAAGAAATGTGGGCGACAGTGGACTCGCCGCCGCATCGCCGAAGCTCTGCACGGAAACACCGCTCAGCACGCTGATTCCAACGCCGTTGCCGCCATCAAACGCCACCTGGTAGGCCGGATCCGCGTACTGCTGGCGATCGGTCATGAAAAGGTAGGGCATCGTTACCGGCTCATAGCTCCCGGGCCCGAAGAAGCGCCAGGGCGTGCCGCCCGGCACCCAGTGGGTGTCCGTGGGCACATCGGTGTTCAATAGCAGCCTGCCTTCGTCCACGCCTTCGCTATTCCGCACGGACTGGAATACGCCATCCACCCCACGCTCATCGATCAAGCCATCGAGGTTATTATCCACCATGTCGAGATCGAGGACGCCCGGAATGTAGATGCCCGCCGCAGTCATGTAGCCGCCATCGCCGTCGTTGTCGATCCCATCCTGCTCGGGATAGTTGGGGAAGACGCCGCCCCGAAGAACGAGCGCCGCCACATCATCCACATCGTCCACATCGCTCAGCCGGATGGGAATGGGTGTCGCGGAATAGGGATTCTGGGACGTGAGAATTGAATCCTCTTCCAACTGGATGATCCGGTCCCACGGCAGGTTACCCTCGGCGCTCGTGAAAAAGCTCTCGAAATCCTTCGAACTCGCCACGACGGAATCGTTGGGCAGGTTATCGAGGGAAGAATCGGCATAAAGCGCGGTCCGCCCGTCGCCATCATGGTCCACGTAATCCGTCAATGCGCCTGTATTCGGGTTTGTGAAGCGCTGGAAAACACTGCCAGTCAAGTCAAATAACGCGTTATACAGCGGCGACGCGGGTGGTATCAGGGGACTCGTATCGGCAATCGGGGGCACCGTGACCAATCCGTTCGTCAATACGCCCCCGGTAAAAGGCAGCGGCGTGCCATCGGCAAGCCCCATACCGTTGTCGGCGATTCGGTGGTTGGCGACGCCATCGCGAAAGAAATCAAACTTACTGAAAGCGAGCAAAACCTTGCCGCGCGGTGCAATTTCGGTGTTCTGAGGCACTTTCCATGTGCTCTTGAACGGATCGCGCGGAACCTGGGGGCGATCCGGAATGCCCACTTCCATTTCCCAGCCGCCGATGTTCACAATCTCGTCGGAAACATTAACGAGTTCGAGCCATTCGTGATCCGGCTCCTGGCTGAAATCGAGCGCATTGATCGCCACGGTGTAGGTATCACCGCCCGCATTCAGCGCCGCCACCAGCGCGGGATTCATGCGAAACGCGACGCGAAGTTCGTAGCTCGATCCCGCTGGGGGTACCGTAATCGTAAAAGTTTCTACACCCGCGATCGGCTGTGTGCTGGGGAATACCACGGGGCCCGGAACCGGCGGCGGATCGTCGGGAAGGCCATCCAAGTGATAGAGATCTCCGTTTCCGGCTCCGCCGCGCGTACCGTCCACAAATGCCCAGCCCCTCGGGGCGCCGGGTACCGCGCCGCCAATGTGCGGATCGGTAATGTTTTGAAAATGGTTAATCCCATCGGCGAAATCCTGGATGATGGACTGCTGCGGCTGGCCACCCGCCGTGCGGTGCCGGTATTTTACCGCGCTCTGCAGGAGGGGAAACCCCAAACCGTCATACGGCGGCGGAAGTTCGGTGGTTGGGATAACCGACTCCCCGTTCATGGCGACGGTGTTTACCTTGAGGTAGTACCGGCCGGGAGGAAGGCCGTCCGTGGCGTTGAGGGTGAACTCGATGATATCGGTGCTGTTCGTCGCGGTGAAATAGGACCGATCACCCAGGTATCCACCATTCGTCAGTGTCCAGGCCGCGCCAGCTTCCCGAACAACATTAAATTGGGGAAGAATCGCCGGCCCGCCGGTGCGTGTGAATGGGTTCGGATTAAAATTGACCAGGAACGGCTCGCCGTTCATGGGATCTGCCGCGGGTAATGGTCCGGTCACCGCCTCGGCCTCAACGCGCCGCACGGCGCGGACCATGATTTCGTTGATGCGTACCGCCTCGTTGCCGGAGACCGTGTAGGAAATCCGGCGCTCCTCGGGGTTCCCGAATTCGCCCGCAACACCCGCCTCGAACATCCACCAGTCGTCGATGATTTCGAGGGTGCGGCTGAGATCCATGGTGGTGCGGAGGTGATCCTGCAGTTCGCCGAGCGGGAAGAGTTCGCCTTCGGGGATGCGCGAGCGGATGCCCTGGTTCTGCGGGAAGGGATCGTAGACGAAGGGCGCGCCGGCCTGCTGCGGGAGGCGGCGCTGGCGCTCGGTGCTGAGCACGGAGCGGCTGTGGTCGCGGTCGCGGTTGTCCACGATATCGACCGCCGCCTGCATCGCGCGGAGCACCGGATCGGCCGGGAACTCGGGGACGGATGCGGTCGGGCCGGAGGCGCCCGTGTACCACATGAGTCCGCTTGTGTTGGACCGGATATGGACATCCGCCTGGCGCAGGCCATCGGCAAAGCGGTTGGCCGCGAGTTGCTCGGGGATGGTTGGATCCGCCACCACCGGACGCGCGGTGACGGCCTCGTAGCCGTTGGAGAGGACGAGGTTGGCGGCGATCTGCTGGGTCGTGGCGAAGTTGTAGTCGAGCTTGTTGAGGGCGCGGATGCCGCTGCTGGCGGCGACGTAGTTCACGTTGCGATCGGCGCTGTAGGCCGAAATGTACGGCTGGAGGAGATCGCGGGTGCCGGCGCCAATCTGAACTGCGCGGTCCACCTGGAGCGTGTCCTGAAGCTGGAGGTCGCCGAGCTCGCCCACCTCGTTGATGCTGCCGTCGCCGTCGTTGTCGATGCCGTCCACAAAGCCGCTGATGTTGTAGGGGTTGGCGTCCTCGGCCACGAGGTTGCGCAGCGGGCGGTAGCGCTGGAGCTCGCCGGGCTCGTCGATGCCCTCGAAGGCGCCGAGCTGCGCGTAGTACTCGGCGTACCGCGTCTCGGCGAGTTCCAACCGCGCCAGACCCGCGTCCGCCGCGCTCATGGGATCGCCGGCCAGGTAGGCCTCGGCGCGCGGGCTCAGCGGCGGCAGGTAGAGCCCCTCGTCGATCAGGCCGTCGCCGTCGTCGTCGATGCCGTTGAGCGCCGTGAAGAGCGCGTTCGCGTTGTCGTCCACGCGCCCGTAGCCCGGCAACGCGATGTCCGCCTCATAGCCCGGTTGTGTGGGGACGTCCTTGGGCGTGCCGGTGCGGAGAGCCCAGAGGTGGCGAGCGGTAGCGACGCCGAGATCGGGCAGGTTGCGGGTTTCGATCTCCGCCGTCGTGGCGCCGCGGCCGAGCGATCGCACGACACCGTCGAGCAGCGGGTCGTAGTTGTGGCCGCCGGCCACGTTTACGTTCACTTTGCCGGCCTCGTCGCGCACGAGCACCGCCGCGCGCCCCGCCAGATCGCACACCGGCTCGCCGGAGTGCGTGATGATGATGCGCGTCCCGATGTTCAGCCCCCGATAGTTCACCGTGGTTCCCAGTCCGGGGCCGTAGGCCCCACTGGCCGGGAAGACCTGCACATCGAGATTCGCGGGGGAGGGGCTGCCGAGCAGGTCCTTGTTTATCCGCGTGTATTCCTTGAGCCGGGCCACCGCGTCGCTGCCGTTGCTTGTGGCGATGTTCGCTTCGATGATGGAATTGCCCGCGTTGAAAGGAGTAGCATCCTTAACGCCGGAGTCGCGGAAGCCCTGAAGGTCGCCTGCCGCGGGTATGACATACGCATACACGTGGTAGTCGTTGATGAGCATGTCGAGGTCGTTGTCGATGCGATCGACATCAGCCGCCGTCAAGGTGACCGTTCCGCCAGGTTCACCCAGTACCGGAACCGTAATCTGATCGGGCAAGGTAATTGTGAGCGGAACCAGATTCCCGTTGATATCCGGCACCAGGTCGGGCACGACGCCATCGCCATTCAAGTCGATTGGAATCGTAATGCCCGGCAGGGGCGCGGTGAGGAAATACTTATCCTCCGCGGGATCGTCAACGAGACCATTGCCATCGTTGTCGAGCCCGTCGCCGCTGACGCGATCCGGGCCCAAGCCGTGATAAACGAATATCCCCAGTTCCGTGGGGCCATCGCCGCGTTCGGGGGATTCATCCACCAGGCCGTTGAGGTTGTTGTCGATGCCGTCGTCGAACATCCGGGCGCCGGTGAATTCATTGATTACCTCGCCGCCGCTGAAGAACTTGTCCTGCGCGATCGGGATCCAGATGGAGTCGCGCAGGCCGTCGCCGTCGTTGTCGATATCGGTCCAGGTGTGGATCCATTCGAGCGGATAGAGCTGGGGAACCTGCGAGAAGCCGTCGTAGATGTCGGGAATGAAGTTGGCGTTCAGGTCGCCCGCGCCGAAGAAGGCCGGCGTGACAAAGGGCGGGCGGTCGCGGTCCGCCAGGAAGAAATTACTCGCGGGCAGGACGCTCGGCGGCCCGCCAAGATCCACGGCGTTTTCGGCGTAGAGGTAGGGCGTGGAACCCTCAATGCGCGGGTAGTACAGCCAGTCGCGCGAGAGCGGCCCGCCGAAAAGCCGCTCGCTGTAAAAGACGGTTCCATCCGGGCGGGTAAAGCCGACTTCGGGCATGGTGACTGGCGACAGGTCGACCAGGGGCACGCCGCCCGCCTGCAATGGCACGCCGTTGCGCAGGGCCCACTGCTTGCCGGCCGCCCAGGCGCCGTTGTAGAGCACGAAGGGCTTGAAGTCGGTGGAGGTCGCGTTGGGGTGCTTCAGGAAATCGCGGTTGAGCTCGGACATCACCTGCGCCAGGACGCCGTCGACCAGCAAATCGGCCTGGACGGTGTTGCGCACGTTGGTGGCGTTGTCCACTTCGGCGCGGCTGACGCCGTAGAAGGTGAGGGCGACCGCCAGGAGGACGGTCATAATCGCGACGGCGATAATGAGCGCGGCGCCGCGTTCACCGGCGCGCTTGCGCCGCCTTGTGCTGTGCATCGTGTTCATCCGTACTACACCTCTCGCTCGCCGCATTCCCTGCGGCCCACTCCACTGCCCGGCGCCGGCCCCAATGGCCCGCGCCCGCACCGCCCGCGGGATCCGTCCCGCCGGGCCACCGCCACCGCGCGCCGCTACAGCGCGCCGCCCGGCCCCTGCGCGATCGCCGTGCTGGACGATCGCCCCTGGGCGGAGGGCACATGAATGGCCTGAATAAACAACCGGCGCACATCGGCGGCGTTGGGATCGCGCTTGGACCGCGTTATCCAGATCTGCGGCGTGACCACGGCCGGGATCCGGGGCGCCAGAGGCGATCCCAGGTTTTTCCTGCTGGAGCGATCGCCCAGAAGGTTGTCCGCCAGCCGGTTGTCCGCAATAACGAGGTCCGCGTTGTTGATCGCGGCGCCGCCGTTCACCAGCATGGGCACGCTCCGCATCCGCGGATCCGCCGCATCTGGATCGTCCGGATCGCGCAGGTTCTGAAAATCGTTGAAATACGGGAGCGGGACGTGTTCCCCGTTGCCGTAGGTGAAGCGGAGGTCCGCGTCGAGCGCGTCGATGGGCTCGAAGACGCCGAAGCCCACCGGGATCGGCGCGCTGAAGGCGGGATTGAAGACCGAGGCGCGCGCGATGACCCCGTCGGCCACCACGTACTCGTTCACGATCTTGCGATCGGTGTTCGGGAGCACCGAGTCCTCGTCGTACCAGTACGGCGTGATGGCGCGGAATGCGCCGTCGTAGATGTCGCCGGAGAGCCAGCGCACCCAAAACTCCCGCTTGCGGGCGTTGATAATCTGCTGGAAGGTATCGCGGCCCAGGACGCGGAGGTAGAGCCGGTCGCCCGTGATCGGGTGCGCCCAGCCGCCCGGTTGAATGGGCGGATAGTTGATGTCCTGATACCTGGACCGCAGATCGGTGGCGTTGTTGCCCGGGACCGGGTTCAGTGCGGAAACGACGAACTCCAACTGCGCCGCGCCTTCCGGAGAGGCGGACAGCTGATCCTCGGTTGGGTCGACGGGGTCGATATAGGGCCAAGGCAGTTCTAAGCCGGTCTCCACGGTCATGTTGAAGGTGTTGAGGTCGCTCAGGCCGGGCTCCTCGAAGCGGATGAGGCTTTCGAGCTGGAGCTCGACATTCAATTCCACGATGGCGTCGTCGGGCACGTCCGAGGCGACGGTTCCGAGGCCATACGCGACCACCAGGCTGTCCACGACGGCGTTGGCCTGGTTGGCCACGGCGGTTCCGGAAAGGCCCTGCTCCCGGAAGAGGCGGGAGGCCTGCCGGTGCACCGCCTGCCGGATGGTGAGCCAGGGCTCGCGGAGCGTCGTGCGGAAGGGCGGATTCTTCAGCTCGGGGTGAAACGCGTAGGTCACGCGGCCGAGCTTACCGTCTTCGAGCGCCCCGACGAACATGAAGGCGTCGTGGCGCCCGTAAAAGTTGTACATATCGCCAAATTCGCGGCTGGTGAAGGCGCCGTTGAGGTCGCGGCTGATCGTGGTCATCGCCATGCGGCCCTGCTCGAAGGCCGCGATGCTGGCGTAGCCCTGGCGCACGGAATGCACCGCCGAGGTGAACAGGGTGGACAGGGCCGCCCCGAGAATCAGGAAGATCGCCATGGCGACCAGCAGTTCGGTGAGGGTGAAGCCCGCCGACCGCCGTTTTACTCGCGTTATGTTCGTGCCCATCCCTGGCGCCTCGTTATGGTTGCGTGACATAGGTGACAAACCGCTCGCGGCGGCCGTCGTACATTTCGACATTGAAGGTGACCCGGTAGAGGTCCACGTCGCTGCTGACGCGCTGCACGGAGCTGGTCCACGACTTGTACATGCCGTAGCTGCCGCCCGCCGCCTCCATGTTCCGGTAGGCGTTGGCGCTGGCCCACGCGAGCAGGCCCTCGATGCCGCCGGCGCGGAGCTGGCCGAGTTCCGTCTTCGCGAGAAACGCCGTCTGCTGGCGCTCGTTGGCCAGGCGGGTCTGCCGCACCGACTGCGGGAAGAGCCGCATGATGGCGATAATCCCGATCGACAGGATGGTCAGCGCGACCATGACCTCGATCAGCGTGAATCCGCGGTTGTCTGTCCGATACATGGCGCACCTCATCAGAAATCGTCCGGCACGCTGATGCGCGCGGTGGACCTGTGCAGGTAGATCTTGCGGTGGCGGAGGTTGGAACCGCCACTGCCGTCGTCGAAGCTTGTCGATTCGGGGAAGATCAGCCGCTCTTCGAGCGGGCGGTCCGCCCCGGGGGCGATGAACATGGTGTAGCGCTCTCGCCCGCAATCGCCGCACTCGGGATCTTCAAACTGATCCGGCACGGCGAGCCGCCCGCCGGGCCTGAAGACGTGCGCGGGAAAGGCCGCCGCACTCCAATTGCCCGGGGCCGACATGTAATTCAGCAAATCGATTCCCGACAGGCCGACGGGCATCCCCAGGGCGACCTGAACGCCACTCATGCCCAGACTCCCGATTACGTTCACATCGGCATCGAAGCGGGCGTAGTTCGAGTAATCGAACTCCGAGTAGTAGGGCGCCCACGTCGCGGGCGCGCCGCCTACGCTGAGCGGGTTCGGATCCTGGAGCAGGATGGTCATGCCGAAGGGCAGCGGCGTAAACTCGCCCAGCTCGCCGGGGATCGGCACATACATGCCCGAAATCGGGCCCATGGTCGAGGGAAGCTGGTACATCACGGCGGCCGCCTCGATCTGGCGGACGGGAGCGCCGGAGAACGAATCGACGACCGGGCGCGCCACGGGCTGGTTGGCCACGGCGCCCCAGGCCTCCTCGGCGGCGTAGTTGTCCATGCTGTAGACCACGGCGGCGTTGACGTTGTAGGTGCGGGAGTAGATCTGCGCGGCGCGCAGGTGCTTGTCCACCTCGGAGACGGCGCGCTTGAACTCGTCGCGCGAGAAGGCGCCGAGCCGCGCGAGGCCGGGGATGGCGATCGCCGAGAGGAGCGCGATCACGCCCAGCACCACCAGCACCTCCACCAGCGTGAAGCCGGTGTTCGCCTTGCGTTGTCCGCCGTTCATCTCAGGTCTCCTGTGCCGCCCGCCGGGGTCCCGCCGCGGGGGAAAGGCGGCGCCGGCCGGCCCGCGCGGGCACGGCCGGCGCCCGCTCAAATCAGTTGTAGAACACCATGAAGGACTGCTCTTTGTCCCAGTTGTTGATGTCGTCGCCACCGCCCATCAACTCGGGCTCCTGTCCATCTTCGTAGTTCGAAAGGCTGTTCGGCGTGTAGGTCACGGCGCCCGGATTGTTCGGGTCCGGGGCGGTGTAACGCGCCTGGCCGCTATTCAGGTTTGCGCCGTAGGACCAGATGTACACTTCCTTCTGCTTGTTCGCGGGCGCGCCAATACGCTCAATGATCTCGCCGGTCCCCGGGTCAATCAGGCTGAAACCCGCCCCGGACACCAGCGTAAGGGCGTCCTCGAGGTCGGCGGGCTTGTCGCCCGGAAGCATCGGCGTGCCGGGCGCCGGTTCCACCGCGCGATACACGCGGAACGGGATCAGGCCATAGCGCGCCGGCCACGGCCCGGGGTACACCCGGTACAGGTTGCCCCACGGATCGTAGGCCAGATCGGTCATGTACGACGTGCCCAGATTCCGCACCACGTCCACGCGCATGAGGTTAATTCCATTGGTGCTGGTGCGCTGGTTGGTGTCCAGCGCGCCGCGGCCCTTGCGGAGAAGCGCGGTGACGGTTTCCGTGTATACCTGGATGACATCTTCGAAATCGTTGTCCGTCCACGTATAGTGGTCGCCGCCGAGCTGGTCCACGAAGTATTCCGGATCGAAGATGTCCGCCAGGCCGGGGCGCCCGGCGTCGGACAGCATCTTCGTGATCGCCAGTTCCATGTTCCTGATTTCCGTGATCGCCTGGGTGGCCCGCCCGCGGGCGATCCAGCGCTGCACATTGGGGATGGCGATCGCGGCGAGGATGGCGATGATCGCCATCACCACCAGCAGCTCCACCAGCGTAAAACCTTTGTTCCGTTTCATTGCTCGTTTCCTCCCTGACGGCGCCGCCGGCGCCGGCCATGGACTTCATTTAGGCCGACTGTCGTCAGCTGCCCGGGTTATTGATCTGGTCGCCCAGGGTGAAGATCGGCAGGTACAGCGACACCACGATGAAGCCGATGATACCGCCCAGCACCACGATGATGATGGGCTCCATCAGCGTCAGCATGGCCTCGACGGCCACCTCCACTTCCTGGTCATAAATATCGGCCACCTTGTTCAACATGGCGTCGAGCTGGCCGGTCTCTTCGCCGACGTCGATCATATTGACCACCATCGGCGGGAACACCTTGGTTTCGTCGAGCGGCGCCGCGATGGTGTCGCCCTCCTTGATGCTGTCGTGGACCTTGTCGACGGCGTCCTGGATGACGCTGTTGCCGATGGTCTCGCGCGTAATTTTCAGCGCCTGGAGGATCGGCACGCCGGAGGTAATCAGGGTGCCCAGGGTCCGGGCGAAGCGCGCCACGCCCACCTTGGTCACCAGGTCGCCGAGCACCGGGAGTTTCAGGCTCACAATATCGAAGATGCGCTGGATGAACCGTATCTTGAGCAGCAATTTGATCGTGATAATGGTGGAATTGATCACGAGGAGCACGATCCACCACTTGTACACCATGAAATCGCCCGCCGCGATGAGGAAGCGCGTCGGCGCGGGCAGCTGGCCGCCGAGTTCCCCGAATATTTCGGCAAACACGGGCACCACCTTGATAAGCAGGAACGACACGATGGCGGCGGCGATGACGAGCACCGCGATCGGGTATACCATGGCGCCCTTGACGCGGCGCTTGAGCGCTTCGCGGCGTTCCAGGAAGTTCGCCACGCGCTGCAACACGACTTCGAGCTGGCCGCCGACCTCGCCGGCGCGGACCATGTTCACGTAGAGCCGGTCGAACTGCCGGGGGTGCTTCGCGAGCGCCTCGGAGAAGGTGGAGCCAGTCTGGATGTCCTGCGCGCATTCCTTGAGGATATCGCGCAGCTTGCAGGGTTTGAGCTGCGCGATGAGCACGTTGATGCTGCGCAGCAGGGGCAGGCCCGCGTCGATCAGCGTGGAAAGCTGGCGCGTCATCACCACGATTTCCTTGTTCTTCACGCCGCCGAAGTAGAGCTCGTCGATGCCCTTCTTCTCCTTGCGGGCCCGCTTCTCGTCGCGCTTGGTCGCCTCGCGCACCGACGTCGGGTAGAGCCCCAGCGTGCGCACGTCGTTGATCGCCAGCGCCTTGCTGTCCGACTGCACTACGCCGAATACCTGCTTGCCTTCCTTGTTCAAGGCCTTGTAGGCGTACTTGGGCATGGGGGTTCTCCTGGCTTACTCTTTGTAGCTGTCGGTGTGGTAGAGCACTTCGGCGGCGCTGGTGATGCCCTGGGCCGCCTTCAGGAGGCCGGCTTCGCGCAGCGTCATCATGCCCAGGTGCTTGCGGGCGTAGTCGCGGATGTCCATGGCCATGGCGCGCTCGATCACCAGGTCCCGGATGTTTTCATCCACCGTAATCATCTCGTACAGGCCGGTGCGGCCGTTGTAGCCGGTGTACTCGCAGTTCACGCAGCCCTTGGGCTTCACCAGCTGGAACTTCGGGTCGTCCCGCCAGTTCTTGGGGATGTCGAGCTCGTCCATTTCCTTCGGATCGGGCTTGTAGGTCTCGCGGCAGAAGCGGCAGACCTTCCGGCAGAGCCGCTGCGCGAGCACCGCTTCCAGCGACGCCGTGATCAGGAAGGGCTCCACGTCCATGTCGAGCAGGCGCGTGATGGTCTCGGGCGCGCTGTTGGTGTGGAGCGTGCTCAGCACCAGGTGGCCCGTGAGGGAGGCCTCGACCGCGATCTGCGCGGTCTCCAGGTCGCGGATCTCGCCCACCATCACGATGTCGGGGTCCTGGCGCAGAATCGAGCGAAGGCAGCGCGCGAAGGTCAGGCCCACGTCCTCGTTTACGTTGCACTGGATCAGGCGATCAATCTGGAATTCGACCGGGTCTTCCGTGGTGATGATCTTCACGTCGGGCTGGTTGAGGATGTTCAGGCAGGCGTAGAGCGTGGTCGTCTTGCCCGAACCCGTCGGCCCGGTCACCAGCATGATGCCGTTGGGCTTGTGGATGACTTCGTCGATCTTGTGGAACACGTCTTTCGGGAAGCCGAGGGCGAAGAGGTCGTGCTTGACGGCGTTCCGGTCCAGGATACGCATGACGACGCTTTCGCCGTAGAGGGTCGGCAGCGTGGAAACGCGGATGTCGATGATGGTGTCGCCAACCTTCAGCTCGATGCGGTTATCCTGGGGGAGGCGCCGCTCGCTGATGTCCATGTTGCAGATGACCTTGATGCGCGAGGTCAGCGCGAGCGCGAGCTGCTTGGGCGGGCTCACGATCTCGAGCAGGATCCCGTCCACGCGCACGCGGATGCGGAAGGTATCCTCGTACACCTCGAAGTGAATATCGGAGGCGCGCTTGAGCACGGCCTCCAGGAACACGAGGTTCACGATCTTGATCACTTCGGGCTGCTGGGCCAGCTCCACCAGGTTGTCGACGTCGCCCTGGACTTCCTGGATCTTCTGCTCTTCCAGGCTCAGCTCCGCCGTGCCAACGCGCTCCTGCAGGTCCAGCAGCATTTCGTGGAGCGATTCGCCCTCGAAGCTGTAGTTGTTCTTCCAGGCGTTGGAAACGTCCTGCTGGTTGCTGACCGCGCCCTGCACCTCGAGGCCGGTGATCTGCTGGAGGTCGTCGAGCACCTGGAGGTTCAGCGGATCCGCCATCGCCACGATCAGCCGGCCGTTGGCCTTGCGGATCGGGATAATATTGTAGAACTTGGCGACGTCCGGCGTGACGGTGCGGATGACCTCCTCGCTGATCTTCAGTTTGGAGAGGTCGACGCGCTCCATGCCGGACTGCACGCCGAGGGACTCGATGATGTCCTGCTCCTCGCACAGGCCCATCGTCACCAGCACGCGCCCGAGCATGTCGCCCGTCAGGCGCTGGCGCTGGAGCGCCTCGTCCAGCTGGAGCGGGCTGATTACGCCCTGCTCGACCAGGATGTCACCGAGCTGTTTTTCGCGGCTTCCGAGTGTGCTCATGATCCCTTACCCGCCGCCGGTGCGACCGGTGCGGGCCCTCCTTCGAGCCCGAGGGCCCGGGCGTTGACTTCGAACTCGTCGCGGTACTGCGCCCTGGAAGCGCAATCCTCGTACTTGCAGATCCCCTTGCGGTAAAGCGCCAGAAGGTGCTCGTCGAGAAGGTTCATGCCGTACTTGTGGCCGGTCTGGATGGCCGACGTGATACGGTAGGTCTTGTTTTCGCGGATCAGGTTCTGGATGGCGGGCGTCGTGATCATGATTTCGAACGCGGCCACGCGGCCGAACCCGCTCTTGCGCGGCACCAGCGACTGCGATATCACCGCCTTGAGGTTGCCCGCGAGCTGCGTCCGGATCTGCTCCTGCTGGTTGGTCGGGAAGGCGTCCACCAGCCGGTCCACCGTGCGCACCGCGCCGGTCGTGTGCAGGGTGCCGAACACCAGGTGGCCGGTTTCCGCCGCGGTCACCGCCGCCTCGATCGTTTCGAGGTCGCGCATTTCGCCCACGAGAATCACGTCCGGGTCCATGCGCAGCGCGCGCCGGAGCGCCTCGGAGAAGGTGGGCACGTCGACGCCCACCTCGCGCTGCGTGATGATGCTCTTCTTGTGGTAGTGGTAGTACTCGATCGGGTCCTCGATCGTGATGATGTGGTGGTCGTACGTGATGTTGATCCAGTCGATCATCGTCGCGAGGCTGGTCGATTTACCGGAACCCGTCGGGCCGGTGACCAGAATGAGACCGCGCGGCTGGGAGATAATCTCCTTGAGCCCCATGGGCAGCCCGATTTCCTCGAAGGTCAGGAGCGTGCGCGGGATCAGGCGCAACACCATGCCCACATAGCCGCGCTGCTTGAAGACGGAGACGCGGAACCGGGCCACGTCCTCAAACGCGAAACCGAAGTCCGTCCCCCCGACCTCCTGCAGCTCCTGCTGGTTGTCCACCGACGCGATGCTTTTCATCAGACTCTCGGTGTCTTCGGCCGTCAGCGGGTTGTCCCCGAAAAACTGCATGTGCCCGTGCACGCGGCCGGCCGGCGGGTCGTCGACCGCAATGTGCAGGTCGGAACCGTCCCGGTCGATCAGCATCCGGAGCAAACTCACCATCTCGTAGGCCATGTATATCTTCTCCCAGGTGGGCCTTTCTATCTATCAGGGGACTAATCCGGCCGAACGACCTTCTTGAGGGGATCGTCCAGGCGGGTTCTGCGGTTTACTTCTTCGAGGGTCGTGATGCCGTTGAGCGCCTTCTTCCAGGCGTCCTCGCGCATCGTCACCATGCCCGACTCGCGGGCCGCGCGCTTGATGTTCGTCGCGGTCTCGCTCTTCATGAGCAGCTGCCGGATGCGATCGTTCGTCACCAGCAGCTCGTACACGCCGAGACGCCCCGCGTGGCCGGTGTCGTTGCAGTTGTCGCACCCCTTGCCGTGGAACAGCTCCACCTCCTCCATATTCACCGGGAAGCCCAGGCGGCCGATCTCGGTCAGATCGGGCTCGCAGCGCTCCTTGCAGTTCGTGCAGATCGTCCGCACGAGGCGCTGCGCCAGAATAGCGCGCACGCCCGACGCCACGAGGTAGGCCTTGATCCCGATATCGATAAGACGGGTGAACGAACTGGCGGTGTCGTTCGTGTGCAGCGTGGAGAACACCAGGTGGCCGGTGAGGGCCGCCTTGATCGCGATTTCGGCGGTCTCGCTATCGCGGATTTCGCCCACCATCACGATGTCCGGGTCCTGGCGGAAAATGGCGCGCAGCGCGCGCGTGAAGTCGAAGCTGATTTCGTGGTGGATCTGCACCTGGTTGATGCCGGCGAGCTGGTATTCGACCGGGTCCTCCACCGTGATGATCTTCACGTCGGGCTTGTTCAGGTTGTGCAGGGAGGCGTAGAGCGAGGTCGTCTTGCCGGAACCCGTCGGGCCGGTGACCAGGATAACGCCGGTGCTCAGCCCCAGGAGCTGCTCCCAGCGGCGCTGGTGCTCCGGCGAAAAGCCCAGCTGGCCCAGGCCGAGCAGCAAACCGCTCTTGTCCAGGATACGCATGACCACGCTCTCGCCGTAGTAGGCCGGAAGCGCGCTCACGCGCAAGTCCACCATCTTTCCCCCCATCATCATCTTAATGCGCCCGTCCTGCGGCACGCGCTTTTCGGTAATGTCCATGCCGGACATGATCTTCAAGCGCGAAATAATGGAGGCCTGCGCGCGCTTGGGCGGCGGGGGCATCAGCTGCATCACGCCGTCGATGCGGTAGCGCACCTTCACGTCCGTCTTGGACGGCTCGATGTGAATATCGCTCGCGCGCAGCCGGAACGCTTCCAGGATGAGCTGGTTGACGTAGCGCATGACCGGGCTATTGTCGTCCGCGTCCTCCGCCTCGTCCGTCCCCGCCGCGAACCCATCCTTGTCGATGGAGTCCATCCCGATGCTGCTCATGCTGATGTCGCTGGCGCTCATGCTGCCCAGGCTGCTCATCGACGAATCCAGCGAGCTCAGGTTTGACATGGTGCTCAGCGTGCTCATGCTGCTCGCCGAACTCACCGACGACAACATGGTCTCCACCGTGTTTTCCTGGAGGCCGTAGCACTTGTTCAACGCGACGCCGATTTCCTCGTTGGTCGCCAGCACCGGATCCACGTCGCGGTCCAGCAGGCGGCGGAGGTTGTCGAGGTTGTTGATGTTGGTGGGGTCGGCGGTCGCGATCACAATGGTGTTGCCGCGCTCTTCAATCGGAACAACGCGGTAGAGCGTTGCGATGCCGCCGTCGATCAGGCTGCGGATGCGTTCGGGGATCTCGCGATCGGCGAGCTTTACAATGGGGATGCCCAGCTGATCGGCCAGGCCTTCGGTGACGTGGTGCTTGCTGATGTAGTTGAGGCGCACCAGAATCTCACCGATCTTTCGGTGAGCCATGGTCGTCTGCTGCTTGTGAATGGCCTCGTCAAGCTGCTGTTGCTTGATAATGCCCTTTTCCACCAGGCGCTGGCCAAAGAGGGTGTACGTGGTTTGCATGGTGACACCTCATCGCTGTTCACACACTAGAACTTTACCAGAGAAGGCTGATCTTGTCAATGTAAATACTGAGAGTAATTACTGATATAATTGGACTTACGGCATTTTTTGTCAAGTAATTACCTCGGTGAGCCAACAAGAATTGACCGGGAACCCGCCCCAATTCAAGACACCCGCGCACCTGTTGACCCAAGTTCCCATGGATTCACTTCGAGCTTGGCCCGCATCCCATTGTCACTTATCACTGACCTAATGTCAAGAGGACCGTGACCGGCAATCGGACGCGGTCAAACCTTTACGCTGACAAAAGTGATATCGCACTCCAGGCCCTGCTCCCGCAACATGGGCCGGATTTCCATCCTGTAGACCGCCACCAGGCTGTTGCTGCCGCGAACTTTGTGCAGCAGATCCGTCAATTCCTC
Organism: Candidatus Hydrogenedentota bacterium; assembly: GCA_019637335.1. Lineage (NCBI taxonomy): Bacteria > Pseudomonadati > Candidatus Hydrogenedentota > Candidatus Hydrogenedentota bacterium. Next base: position 24,711 of record JAHBVV010000031.1, read on the forward strand.
GAGCGAAACCCCGGCCAGTTTGAGATCGACCAGGGGATGGTTCTCCGAGAGGCCGCGGGGGCGCCGGCCATTCTCGAGGCGCGCCCGATCGCTCAGGCCGGTTTCGGTGACCATGCGGTTAATGAAGGGAAACAGGTCAAAGCGCGGATCGCGGGCATTGAGGACGCGGAGCAGCTCTTCCTGGCTTTCGACCCGCAATTCCTCCTCGGCCTTCTGGAGCCGCGCCAGTTGCAGGTCCTGCTGCGCCTGCGCGAACTGTTGCCGCGCCTGCTGGTGGCGGCTGCCCCAGTTTTTGGGCACGTAAAACAACATGAACACGGCGAGCAGCAGAAAAAGAGCCGCGAAGAACAGCGTGCCCCGCTCGCGCCGGTCGAGATCATTCATTCCCATCGGAAGCCTCCCCCGTCCTGCGGAACGCGCGGATGCCGAACGTCACCTCGCTCCCCTCGGCCGACTGCCGGAAATTCGGGTCCACCGCGAAGACCGCCGACTGGGCAAGCGCGTCCTTCACGACGCCCACGTTCTCCGCGTTCGTCGTCTTGCCTTCAATGAGCACCCACCCGCTCTGCATTTCGGGTGGCTGGAGCTTCACGGACGTCACCAGCACCGCGGACTCGGGCATCCGGGCGCTGATGTCCGCGAGGATATCGAGCACGGGCGGGTCGCGGAACAGGTTCACATCCACATTCTCGCCCAGGCCCTTGCCGGCAAGCTCTTCGATTTCCTTTCGAAGCTGATCGATTTCCAGCTGGATCTGCGCCGTCTGGGCCTTGAAGTGGTTCACTTCGAAATAGTAGTAGAGGCCCCACAGCAGCAGGGCGACCAGCGCGAAACCGGATGAGTACACCACGTGGGGCGCGACGTCCCGAAGCAGCCGCGCCGGGGAGCGCCCGGACGGATTGAAATTCAACGCGAGCACGCCGCCCGCGCCCGCAAAGGCCGCGCCGGCCGCCGCCTCCCACGCGTTGGGGCCGCACGAGGCGGGGTCCGCCTCCAGGGCGCGCGCGCCGCCCGCGATCTCCCGCAGCATCACGCGGGATCGCACCGGCAGGCGCAGGGCCTCGGAGAACACATCGGCCTCCGCCGGCGAAAGCTCGATCCCGGTCACGTCCAGCGCCGCGATCTCGCCGCCCGCGCGCCACTTGGCGAGGAAGGCGCGCAGCGTGTTCTGCACTTCCCGCGCCACCGCCCCGGGCGAGCTGGCCAAGGCCTCCGCCCCGGCGCCCAGGCTCCGGAAGTAGGCGATAGTTCCATTGAAGACCACGGCCAGGCTCGCGCTCTGCCCGCGAACGTGCAGCACGGCCTCCAGGCCCTTCTGCGCCTTCCGCCCGGCCTGCCACAGGCCCGTCAGGGCCACGGCGTCCAGGTTGACCGCCTCCACCTCGACGCCGGCGGCCGCCACAATGGCCAGCTGCTCGTCGAGGTGGTTCCGGCGCACGCCCACCGCCAGCACCTCCGTCTCCCCGTCCACTTCGGCCACCAGGTTGAAATCCAGCAGCAGCTCGTCGATGGGAATGGCCAGGTGCGGCTCCAGTTCAAAACGCGCGGCGGCCAGCACCCGCTTACGCCCGCGCATCGGTATCGTAATCGACCGCACCACGCTGTGCATCGCGTTGGCGCACAGGATAAACACGGCGGGCGTGTGTTTGAGGCTGTCCACCGCCTCGCCCAGCGCCTGCGCCAGCGCGGCGATCCGGTCCTCCGGATCGGCGAACTGGGCGGTACGCTCCCGCACCTCCAACAGCACGGGCTTTCGCCCGCCCGTCTTGACCACCGCCACCCGGACCGTGTGGCCCACGATCTCGATGGCGCCCAACTTTGCACTCAACAGCATGCGCTACTCCAGCGTCCGCGCGCCCGCACCGAGCGGGGCGCACCAGCCCACCCGCCGCGGCGGGTAAAGCCCGTTATTGTATAACTTTCCACGAAAGAATGCGATAGAACTCCTGCGGCAGCTCCAGGCCGCTGTACACGGGGTTCTGGAACGGAAGCGCCTCGTTGCCGCCCGGCCAGTCCAGCGTGCCCGGATCCTGCGGCACGCGCAGGACATAGGCCTCGTTGCGGATGAGGATGTCGTCCAGCATGGCGTCCCCATGGATCCGAAAGATGTGGCTGTGCACCGTGAAAATCTGGCGCAACACCTCGCGTTCGGCGGCAACCTGCGCGGCCTCCAGGTCCTGCGCCCCCCCGCGCGGGCGGCGGCTTTCCGCCACCGCGAGTTCCACGTGCGTCACGTAGCCGGCCAGGTCGTCCACATTCTGGTAGGCGCCCAGCTCCTCCTGAACGCTCAGCATGTCCTGGATCATCTGCTCGAAGTTGATATCCTCGGCCATGCCCGCCTCCACCCAGCCAAGACAATAGGCCTCCAGCGCGTCGCTCACGCCCGAATCCAGATCGATGTAAACCGTGTTGGGGTTGATGCGGCCGATCCAGTCGCCGTGCACGGTGAGGAACTCCGTCACGGGAAGCTGCGGCGGATCCACATCCCGCGCGCCGAAAAACAGGGCCGGGCTCATCCCCTTAATCAACAGCAGCTCGTCGATCGAGTCCATCGGGCCGTTCTTGCAGGAATAGGGCGTCTCCGCCGCCTGGTAGAACGCCGTCTCCGCGCCGTTGCCGTCAATTTCGTCGTCCTCGTCGAGCCAGTCGATGATGGCGTCCACCAGCGCCTCGGCGTCCACGTTCTGGCCCCCGGTGGTGGCCCGCTGCTGAAAAAAGAGTATGAGAGCCTGACGCACTTGTTCGCGTACGAATTTCTCGCCCGTGCTGTAGTCCACCAGGGCGTTCAGATTGATTTTCCCGAACTCGTCCGAGATGGTCGCGCGCATCACGGCGTCGTTCAGCGGCTCGAACTCGCCCGGCAGCGCCCACGAACTCAAGCGGCTGTCCGCCGGGCTGGCCGATCCGTCGGCGGCGCCCAGCTCCGATTGCAGGCGGTCCGTCTCCAGCACGCTCAAGCCCTTGTATACCGCCGATCGCGCGGCGAGGCGCGCCTGAAAATCATTCCCGCTGTTCAGCGAATACGAGGCCTCCACCTGCGCTTCATACGCAAACTCCACGACCAGCACCGTGAGCAGCACGACAAACAGCAGCGTCAAAATCAGCGCGACGCCTTCATTCCGCTTCCGTGTCGTTGCTACCCTTCGCATCCCATACCTTTCAATACAGCCAACACATCTTCACCCTTCACCCTTCACCCTCCACCCTTCACCCTCCACCCTCCACCCTTCACCCTTCACCCTTCACCCTTCACCCTCCACCCTTCACCCTTCACCCTTCACCCTCCACCCTCCACCCTCCACCCTCCACCCTCCACCCTTCACCCTTCACCCTTCACCCTCCACCCTCCACCCTCCACCCTTCTCCCTTCTCCCTTCTCCCTTCTCCCTTCACCCTTCACCCGCCGCTTCCGCCGCCTGATCGGTGCTCCGGTAGTGGTTCGGGTCGAGAAACTCGCCCAGGACTCCCGAGCCCGCCGGCAGTATCGCCACCATCTCCAAATCGAAATCCCGTGTGGGATCGACCCCCGCGGCGCGATCGGCCTCCAGTTGAGACTTCGTTTTCGCCAGATTGATCTGGATCCGTACGGCCCACGGCAGGAATCCCAGTTCGTCGGAATTCCATTCGGGCGTCCACTCTTCCGCCAGCCCGTCGTAGTACTCCACATTAAAGGAGCGGATCGGGATTTCCCGCTCCCATACGCCCTCCTCCGAATCCTGGCGCAGCTCGGCGGCCGGAAAGAGCTCGTCCCCGCCGGCCAGAAGCACCAGCGGCTTTTCCGTAATGAACAGGGTGGTCCCCTCCTGCTCCTCGCGCTCCACGCCATCAAACGTGCGAAACAGGCCCTCGCCCTCGCCGCTGCCGTCGTCGATATAATATTCGACCAGCTTCACGATACCGGGCAGCGACTTCGCCCCGGACAACGGCAGGGAGGTCGCGAAACGCAGGGTGTCGGCATCGCCGAAGGGGCCCGATCCATCCTCCCCTATCAGGGCGTATTCCCCGTCCGGCTTGGCGCTGATGGAAGCCAGATCATCGCGAAGCTGGTTCCACAGAAACTGCCGCAAGCGCAGGCTCTCCGAAGCCTCCCGAGCGATCTCCGCGGTGGTCGCGACCGACGCAAAGCACACGTACACCCCGCCAACAAGCACAACGAGGATCGTCATCGCGACCATGATCTCGATGAGCGTGAAGCCCGCCTGGGCGCGGCGATATGACCGGGCGCGGTTCACCGCTGAACTCCCTCTCCCAGCACTTCCGTACTGCTGGTGTGGAACACGTAAAACGTCACCGTTTCCTCGTGGCCGTCCGGGCCGCGAAGCATGGCGTTGACCTGGTAGTACGGGATCGGCGTCTCGTCCGAGGCGCCCGTGGGCGTACCCTCGAAACTCCATGTGTACCCCGCGTATGCGCCCTCGAAATCGCCCGACTCCGAAAGCGTGCCGCTGAGCACCTTGAATTCCGCGTCGCTGACCACGCGCTCGATGAGCTGGCGCCGCTCCACGGTCGCGGCCATCTCCTCGTGCAGGCGAAGCGCGCTGTAGTGCGTGTTGAGCAGGATAAACAGCGCACCCCCGAGTATCCCGACCGCCGCGAGCACCTCGACCAGCGTGAAGCCCCCGCGTTGTTGCAGTTCCGGGCGCATTATTTGCCGTACTCCAGGCCCTGGACCATGCGCGTCCGCGCCTGGACTGGATCCCAGATCACGGTATACGCATCGTCGCCGTTTTCGATGTGAAAGGCCACGTGCTGCGACAGGCCCAGCACGCTGAACTCGATTTCCGCCACGCCCCGCGTCAAATACTCCCCATCGATCTCCACGCCGGTAATCCGGGCATCGCCGCGCGGGCGCATGCGCCGCAGCACCGGGTCCGCCAGCTCCTCCTCTTCCGGCTCCTCCGCATCCAGAACGAAGGTGTTCTCCTCCCCCAGGATATTGCCGGCATCCGCGAGAAAGTCCGCGTTATGCTTGACGTTCGCCGCGCGCGCCTCCAGCGCCTTGCGCGTAAAGGCATTGAAGCGATCGTCCATCTGGTAGCCCGCCAGGTCCAGGTCAAACTCCTTGTCGCCCCCCAGCAGGCTGCTCAGCTCCCCGCCCTGCAACATCTTCTCCGCAAGATCGGCCTTGGAGCGGATCCCCTGATCGCGTAGCGCGGCGAACTTCGCCAGCTGATCCGGCTCTTCCGCGAGCGCCTTTTCCTCGTCAGTCTCCGGGTAGATCCAGTGGACGGCGAACATCTCCTGGGCATCCAGATCGACCCGCACCACCACGCGCTCGCGCAACAGCGCGGAATGCGCCATCGCGCCCTGGCCGTAGCCCGCCACATGGCGCGCCGTGCCTTCCAGTTCGCTGAACGCGATCACGGGGATGAGACGCGGCACGGCGATCGCCGCGATCACGCCAATCAGAAACACCACCACCGACAGTTCGAGCAGCGTGAATCCGGCGCGCCCCGCCGCGCGGGACGGGCTATGTCGGGGTAATTTCAGCATGGTTCTCAGCCGGGAAGGGAACCGGCGCGGGTCCGCGGCCTCGCTGGTTACGGGTGGAGTTCTGCTATTTCCGATCGGCGAGGACGGGCATGTGTCGATTCCCATTAACACGTTGTAACCCTCACCAAAATCTATGGTACGGGCTTTCAGCCCTGGCCGAATTCTTCCACCATGTACCTGAGCCGTTGGCCCAGGCTGCTATGGGGCGCACCTTCGGTGCTGAAGATGGTTCCGTTTTTTTCAGGGCCGAAGGCCCGATCTATATCAGCATGGGGCAACGCCCCGGGAACAGGGTCAAAACCTGTGAAGGGCTGGAAGCCCGCACCATCGAATGCCCAAACGAATCATCGGCAATATCCAACAGCACCCCTTGTTATTCGCCGCCCATGTCGTCGCTTCGGATGTCGGCATCCACACCCTGGCCGCCGGCCACGCCGTCCGCGCCATAGGACATGATCACGTACTTGCTGGACCCTTCAATCGTGTACACGTAGGGATTGCCCCAGGGATCCGTGGGGATCGATTTCGCGTTTAAGATGGAATCCCCGCTCGGCGGGTTAACCAGGCCGTCAAGCGTTTCCGGGAACTTCTTGAATTTAATCTTGTAGGCCGTCAGCGCGGTGTCAAACTGCTTGATCTGCGCCTTGGCCGCCGCGATATTGCCTTCGTCCACGGATCCGAGCACGTTGTAGCCCACGATCGCCGCGAGCACCGCGATAATCGATATCACCACCATCAGCTCCACCAGCGTAAAGCCCGCATTCCCGCGCCGTTGCCGTTTCTTTTTCATTGTTTTCTTGCTCCTCTTACAGGTTCTGGCTCATATTCAATATGGGCAGCAGGATGGAAATCACCAGGAAGCCGACAAAGACCCCCATCACAATAATTATAACAGGCTCGATCAGGCCCACCACCGCGTCAATCGTCAAACGGACGTCCTCGTCGTAGGTGTCCGCCACCTTGATGAGCATCGATTCGATCTCGCCGCTGCGCTGGCCCAGTTCGATCATGTGGATCATCATCGACGGGAACAGCCCCGTCTCGCGGAGGGGCTGGGCCAGGTCGCGGCCCCGGCGCACCCCCGCCTTCACCTCGTCCATGTGCTCTTTGAAATAGGCATTGTCGAGCACGGAATTCACCACTTCCAGGGCCGGCAGCATGGTCAGGCCGCTCTGGAGCATGGTGCCCATGGTTCGCGCAAAACGCGCGCACACCAGCTTGAGGTGCAGGCCGCCGTAGAGCGGGAAGCGCAGCTTGACGCGGTCCCACGTGAGGCGGCCCTTCGGCTGCGAAATCCAGTAGCGCCATAGCGCGAACAGGCCGAAGACCGCGCCAACCATGAGGTACCAGTAGCTCCCCAGAATGTCGCTGCTCGCGATCAGGATCTGCGTGGGGCGGGGCAGCGCGGCTTCCTGGCGCTCGAAGATGAGCGTGATCCGCGGCACGATGAACGTCATCAGGAACACGACCACCGCGATCGCGAAGAGCCCCATGAAGACCGGGTACGCCAGGCTGGACATGAGCTGGCCGCGCAATTTCGCCTGGTGCTCCTGGATGTCCGCCAGCCGGATCAGCACCTCCTCCAGCGTGCCGCTCACTTCGCCCGCGCGAACCATGTTCACGTACAGGTTCGAGAACAGCCGCGGATGCTTCGCCATCGCATCGCCCAGCGACATGCCGCTGTTTACGTGATCGCGAATATCGTAGATCGCCGCCTGAAGCCGCTGCTTGCTTGTCTGCTCCTGCATGGCCGCCAGCGCGTCGACCAGCGGCATGCCCGCCTTCAACAGCACCGCGAACTGCCGCGTAAGCATGGCCAGATCCCGCACGGAAACCCGGCCCCCGCCCCCGCTCCGACCGGCCCCCCCGTCGCCCTTTCGCGACGCCGCCACGCTCGCGCTCTCGGCAATGTCTGTGGGGAACAGCTCCTGATCCCGGAGCTTCTGGCGCGCCTGCGCGGCGTTGTCCGCATCGATCACGCCCTTCGCGGTCTTCCCGGTCGCCTTGGCGATCGCTTTGTATTCGTAGACGGGCATACGCTGTCCTGAATTCCTTTGCCATGGTCTGATGTAATAAACGCTTGCGGCGGGGCGATTTAGGACAGGCCGGAACGGAACGCCGTTCCCTGGGCGTGCGGGCGGCGGCGCACGGGACGCCTGGAACGAGGCCCGGGCGCGGGCGCGCCCTTCAGTCCATGAACTCTTCTTCCATATCGTTCCGCGTTACGCGAAGGATTTCCTCCGCCGAGGTCAGGCCCTTAATCGCCCGGTTGGCGCCGTCCTCCCGCAAGGTCCGCATCCCGAACTTGCGCGCTTCGCGCTTGATCGCGTTGGAGTCCGCGCCCTGCAACGCCATTTCCTGGATCTTCGGGGTCATGATCAGCAGCTCGAAGATGCCCATGCGCCCGCGGTAACCGCGGTCCGAACACTTCTTGCAACCCACCGCGTGGTAGAGGATTGGGTCGCCGCTAGGCGGCTCGACGCCCAGGTCCGGCCACGTTTCCGGCTCGGGCCGGTAGGGCTGGCGGCATTCGTTGCAGATCCGGCGCACCAGGCGCTGCGCCTGAATCGCGATCGTGGACGACGTCACCAGGAAGGGTTCGATGCCCATATTCACCAGCCGCGTGATGGCGCCGGCGCTGTCGTTTGTGTGCAGCGTCGAAAACACCAGGTGGCCCGTGAGCGACGCCTGGACCGCCATCTCCGCCGTCTCCAGGTCGCGGATTTCGCCCACCAGAATGATGTCCGGGTCCTGGCGCAGGATGCTGCGCAGGCCCGCCGCGAAGGTCAGGCCGATCTTCGGCGCAACCTGAATTTGGCCGATCCCTTCGAGCTGGTACTCGATCGGGTCCTCCACCGTAATAATGTTCTTCTCGGGCGAATTCACCCGCTGGAGCGCCGCATAGAGCGTGGTGGACTTGCCAGAACCCGTGGGGCCCGTCACCAGCACGATCCCGTGCGAGCTGAGGATGATCTTGTCGAGCTGCTTGTTATCGCGCGCCTCCATGCCCAGCTGCTCGAGGCTGAAGAGAAAGCTCCCTTTCTCGAGGATACGCATCACCACGCGCTCGCCGTGCGCAATCGGGATAATCGACACGCGGATGTCGATCTCCTTGCCGCTCAGCCGGATCTTGATGCGTCCGTCCTGTGGAAGCCGGTGCTCCGCGATGTTCAAATCGGCCATGATCTTCACGCGGGAGATTACCGCGGCCTGCTGCCCGCGCGGAACCGTAAACTTCTCGTAGAGCACACCGTCGATGCGGTACCGGACGCGCACCTCGCGCTCGAACGGCTCGATGTGTATGTCCGATGCCCGCTCTTTCACCGCGCCGGTGATCACCAGGTTAATAAGCTTGATGATGGGCGCTTCGTTCGCCAGGTCGAGCAGGTCGCGCTCGGAACCGATGCTCGCAAGGGACTTGTACTCGTCCGAATCGGCCATCGTGATGCTGTCGATCATCTCGGCCGCGTTTTCGCTCTGCTGCTCGAAGTAGCCGTCGATAATCCGCTTGATGTCCGCCTTGGTGCACAGGACCGGGCTCACGTTCCCGTCGAGCAGCAACCGCAGATCGTCCAGCGGAAGCAGGTTGACGGGATCGTTCACCGCGACGAGGTAGCCGCTGCCGTTCTGCTTGTACGGCACCATCGAATACTCGCGGATGAAGGAAATAGGGACCTTGGTCGTCAGCGAGGCGTCCACCTGCTCCGACAGATCCGCCTGGTAGGGGATATCGAACTGCTCCCCGAGCGCGCGCAGCACCTGCTCCTCCTCCACATAACCCAGATCGAGCAGGATCTCGCCCACGCGTTTGGGGCGGATTTTCTGGAGCTCCAGCGCCTCCGCGACCTGTTCCGCATGGACGGCCCCGTTGCGCAGCAAGATCTCGCAGAGTTGCAGGTCGTCGCCGTTGCTCATCAACTACCTCTTCATATCGCCGCGGCGGAAACTGCTCGACTGATCGCTGCCCGTGTCGCGGCCCGTAATGGCCGCGGATTCCTCGAAGGTCGGGCGGTGCGACTTGCGCCGGTCCTGCTTCTTCTTGACTCGCTTGAAGAAGCCCTGTTCAAGGACCTCCTGCAGGTTGGCGTCGTGGTATTCGTTCAGCTTGTACTGCGTAAGGCGCTCCATGTCCACGCTTTCCTTGACAATATGCGGGGTCACCAGCACCACCAGGTTGCTCTTCTGGCGCGTGTCGCGCTTCGATCGGAAAAGCCACCCGACCAGCGGCGCGTCGCCCAGGATGGGCGTCTGGTTCCGGGTCCGGTTCGTCGAATCCCGGATCAGGCCCGCGAGTACCGCCGTCCAACCGTCCTTTACGAGCACCTTGTTCGTGAACAGGGACTTGTTCGTCGTCGGGCCCACGATGTCGGGCGTGCCCACCCGCGGATCCGTGTCCGCAATGTCGGACACTTCGATCTCCACCTCGAGGAGGACATTGTCCCCCTCGCTGATCTGCGGCGTGACCTTGAGCTTCACGCCCACGTCTTCGCGCTGGATCCGCGTGGTGCCAAAGCTGGTGTTGAACCCGTCCACGTTGTTGCCGCCCCCGGTCGTCTGGGGGCGCGAGCTGCCCGTAATGAACGGCACTTCCTTACCCACGGTGATCGACGATTCCTCGTTGTCGATCGTCGTCAGGCTCGGCTGCGAGAGCACCTCCAGGTCCGAGAGCGTCTCCAGCGCCTGAAAAAGTACTGGGACGAACGGTATCTTGAACTCCCGCCCGCCGATGTCCACGCTGATGTCGTCAAAGATACCGGCGCTGAAACCGCCGTTGCCGCCCAGGTTCAGGACGCTGCTCAGGAGGCCCACGCCGGCGGCCTCCGGGCTTGTGAGCGCCGTCGCCAGATCCGTCACGGGCAGGAGCGATGTGTCCGTCAGTCCAAAGCCGTCATTGCCGCCAATCGACGCCGCGTTGACCGCGATATTGAACGAATCGTTGATCGCAACGTCCATGACGCTGGCCTTGACGTACACCTGGCGCTGCGGCACGTCGAGCCGCGCGATATACGCCTCCAGCAGCTTGTAGTCCTGTGGCGAAGCAAGTATCAACAGGGAATTGGTCTGGTCGTACCGCGTAATCTGCACGCGCTGCTCGAACGGCTGCACTTCCGCGGTCTGCGCCGGCGCCCCGCCGCCGCCCCCGCCGCCCCCCGCGCCTTCCTGGCGCCGCGGCGCCGTTCCGATCAGCGGCTGGAGCGCCTGCTCCATCAATTCCGCGTCCGCGTTCAGCAGCTCGTAGATGTGCATTGTGCCCTTCTCGTAGGGCGTCGGAGAATCCAGCCGGATCACCAGGTCGCGCACCCGCTCCATCATGCCCGCCGTCGCCACCACGATGAGCGCGTTAAGGCGCTCGTCCGGCACCATTCGCAACACCTGGGCGTTCGACCCGATGACTTCGGCCGTTTCCGCCCCGGGCACCGTGCGCGTGGTGGTGGGGCGGATCGGGCGCGTGGTGGGCCGGGTCGTGGTCGTGACCCGGGTCGCGGGTTGCGCGCCGCCGGCGCCCGCCTCCGGATCGATCAGCACCTGCTCGAGCTGGGTGGCGATCACTTCCGCACGCGTATACTCCAGGGTAAAAATCTCCATCGCCGTGTCGTTTCCGGGCACATCGGCGAGCTCGATAAACTTAAGCATGCGGCGCAGGCCGTTGGCCGTATCGGTAATGATTAGCGTATTCGTCGGCAGATAGGTGTCAATGGCGGCCGATTTGCTGCCCAGCTTCTGCAGCGCCGTCATGATCTCCGTCGGCTCCGCGTACTTGATCGGCACCACGTGGGTGGAAAACGTATCGTAGCCGGGGGGAATATTGTCGCTCGTGATACCGACGTTCAACGGGGTCTTGGCCGACTGGGGCGCGTCCGGGGTCGGCACGATCTGGATGATGTGTCCGTCGATGTTTTCCACCATCGAGTAGCCGCGGCTGTTCAGCACCGATTCCAGCACCTCGAAGGCCAGCTCCGGCGGCAGCTTGTCGTGCGTGATGATCGTCACCGTCGTCGCCCCGATATTCGGATCGATATCGAAGTTGCGGCCGGTCAGCTTTGCGATATGCTGGATGACGTCGATGAGCGGCTCGTCGTTGTAGTTGAACATGACGTCTTCCGCCGGGATGCTGCCGGGAACCACGTTGGGCGCGCTTGCGGCCGCTGTAAGCTTCGCCCCGGACCCGGCCGTTGGGCGCGCGGGCGGGCGGGCCGTCGGCGGCGTGATGGGCGTCGGGCGCGCCACCCGCGGCCGCGTCGTGGTGGTTGGGGCGCCGGGCCGGGCCGTGCTGCTCGCCGGCGGCTCCCCCACCATGCCGTCCTCGACGTATTCCTCTTCCACCACCACTTCCTCCTCCACGTACTCTTCCTCCGCCACCGGCTCGTCCTGCGCCCAGGCCGCGCCGGGCGCGAACAGCCCCAGCAGAATCACGATGGTGAACGCGATTAAACGCTTCAGCACGGTTAGTCCTTCCCTGTCTCTTTTTCAGCGGCCGCGGGGCCGGGGGATTCCCTAGCGAAAATCGTAGGTAATTATCTTCTGCTTGCCATTCCGCATGATACCGATCCGGAATGAATTGGAACTCTGGTACTTCTGCACCATCTCCATGACCTTTTGCTCGCTGTCGATCTGCTCGTTGTTCACCGTCTGGAGCACGTCGCCATTCTGCAGGCCAAGCTGTTTCGCCAGCGGGATCTCGTCGATCTCCTGCGCCGTAATGCCCGCCACGTTGCCATTGGCGTCCCGGTACAGCTCGGGCTTCACCTTCGTCACCAGGTCGGCGTAGTTGACGTACAGTTCCTGAACAAACGCGCGCTTGTCCAGCTCCACACGCTCGCTCGGCAGCACCGTGGCCGATCGGGTCGCTTGCATCGCGGCGGTGGCCGTGTTTCCGCCGCCCTCCTCGTCGTCCATGCTCAGGCGCTCCCGCTTCGGCGGATTCTCGCGGCTGTTGAGCAGGATTACCCAGCGCTGGTGAATCTCCTCCAGCACCACATCATCCACCACATAGTCCCCAATCCGGAAGAGCTGCCGCATACGGCGCCCGGTATCTTCAATGCTCGCCGTGGCGTACGGGCTGGTGGGAGAGAGGCTCGTCGTGCCCCAGAGCTTCAGCGTCAGCGCCGTTTCTTCCAGCGGACCGGTCTCCACCGGCGCCGGCGGCGGGGCCTCGGCGACGGCTGGCTTCTTGAAGCGCCCGGCGTCCCCGAAGAGCCCGTTTTCCATGAGCACGTTGTAGGCGCTCCGCTCCTTGATCGCCTCCAGCAGGCTCCCGCCGGACGGCGCGGGGGCGGCGACATCCACGGTCGCCGCGCGCGTCACGTTTGGCGTACGCACCATCGCCAGAAGGATCGCGCCAACCCCAAACGCGATGCACCCGATCAGGATCAGGTCCAGCGCCAGGAAGAGTTGCCGTATGATTAGACCTCGTACCATTACCTACCTCGCCGTTATCCGCACCATCGGGAACACCGCTCCGGGGTAGACCGGCGAATGCCGCTTGGAGCGCCGGACGTCCTGTGCCGCAAACTGTTGTAGCAACACAAGTAACGCCGACGCCGCCGGGGGGGTTGACACCGCCGCGCCCCGGCGGGGCTCGCGCATCACCCCGGGCGCCAATCCCTTCTCGGAACGCGGGACTTCCACGCCTGGACGGGCGGCTAGTGTAGCCCATCGTTGCCGGGGATCGCAAAGACGGGCGAGCAGAATCCGCAGAACGTGCGCCACCGAAGAAGCGGGCGGCCGACACCCGGACGCGGCAGCGGGAAACTCGGGCGGCCAGGGGCGCGGGGCGCACGCAACGGGATAGGGCGCGCCACCGCAATCAGAGGCCTCGCTCAGGCGGATCATCGCCCGAACCGGGACGGCCCCGATAAAAATCAATGCACCCGCGCCGGGCGCGGGTGCATTGAACGCAAACTGTGGGGAGATGGTTGCGGCGACAACCGGCTACCGGGCCTGCTCCTTCGCTATGGCGCGAAGCTCGGCCATGTAATCCGTCAGCGAAAGCGTGCTGGGGACCGTTTCGCCCGGCTGCGCCTTCTTCTGCATCTTGGCGCGCAGGTCAAACGGCACGTCCACCGTTTTCTCGCCGGTCTTCCGGTTCAGCTTGACCGGGGTCTTGCCGCCCAGTCCGTTGTGAACGACATAGCCGAAGTTTTCGACATACGTCAGGTAAAGAATCAAGTGCTCGCCCGCGCGGAACTTCGGAAACTCACTGGCCTCGGTGATCCGCCCGTCCAGTTCGCCGCCGAGCTGGCTGAAGGTGACCGTGGACTGCTTGTTGAGCGTGCCCTTGGCCTTGTCTTCGATCTCGATGACGATGTCCGTGAAGATGTGGGAGGAATTTGGGTGGGTGCGCGATGTGGCCGACACCACCGTGCCCGAAATCACGTCGGACGCGCCGGCGACAAGCTGTTCCGTGGTCTGGTAGAGGATCCGCGCGTCCGCCTGCGGCGCCAGCACGGCGGCCAGAATTACCAGGCCGGCCGCGGCGCCGCGGCCCAGGCGCCGGCGGTACAACAGCGCGCCGAGGAATAGCGTACCGCCCAGTAACGACAGCATAAGCATTGCGTTTCGCATGCACCAGTACGCGAAGTCCACCCCGCCGACCGTCATACGGTAGGCAACCGGGCTGTCCAGCATCACGCGCGCAAACGCGGGCGAGATTTTGTAGTACGTATCCACGATAAAGCTCCCGAGCGCCGTCTCCAGCAGGATGCCGTCGCGCACCGACCGGACCGCCTGCGCGCCTTCCATGGCCGTGGTAAGGCCCGGGCCGCCGCCGGCGGCCTTCGCCGCGCCCACCACATTGAGAATACACACATCGTTCGGATCGCCGAACATCGGGTTGCCGCCGACGATGTCTTCAATACTCCGGCCCGTGTCCGCGCTCACCAGCGTACCGCGCTGGAAATCCCAGACCAGCGGCGTGCCAGCGTCCTTGTTCGAGACGTCGATGATGTTCTCCACTTCGTGGAAAACCTCGGAGGGGTAGGTGTTGAAAACGCCGCTACGCCCGCCGATCGCGTCCATCGCTTCGATCGTGCCCGCGATGTCCGAGGGCGGCGCCTGCCGGTCCCATCCCGAACCGTTGAGCGGCACGAGCGTGTACGTGTATGACGCGTTGAACAGGCCCGACTCCGTCTCCATCGTCTTCCACATGCCCGGCAGACGGAAGCGGCCGTCCCGCTCGAAGTTCTCCGGGTGCTCATAGTAGGCCGTCAACGTGCTGAAAACAGGGACCCGCGGCGTGGTTTCGTCGTTGTCCACATCCGCCCAGGCGACGATGTGCCCGCCCGCGATCTGAACCGAAGGAATGCCGGTGCCGGGCCTCGTTTTCGTGCGCGCCTCGCCGCGAAGCTGGAAGAACAGGTCCTGGCTGCCGCGCGGGTACAGCCACGAGATCGCCGAGATATCGTCCGGCGCCAGATCCGACTGTCCCTCGACCAGTGTTCCGCCTTCACCCACCGTGAGGAAGTAGATCGGGAACATGGTCGGCGTAACGCCGATACGGCGGCGCACCCCGCCGATGCTGTGCGACATGGCGTGTACTTCCACCAGGTCGATCGCCGACGACGGATCGCTCGGATCGAGCAGCCGCGGGGACAGGTTGTTCAGGGGCGTGTGGCCCAATCCCAGGAAGTGCCCGAGCTCGTGAACCATCGTTCCTAGCAGGTCGGCCAGCGGCTCTTCGCCCAGCGCCTGCGGCCGGTGCGCGGTGGCCGATATGACGATATCGTTGTCGATAATCGTGCCCGCGCTAACCAGGTAGGACTCGCTGGGCGTGCTGATGATGATATCCTCGCCCGACCACGTGCTCACCTGGTAACCGAGAACACCGCCGGTCGGCGGCTGGATTACCGTGCCAGGCGGATCCGGCACAACGTCCTCGTCCGGCAGTCCATCGCCGTCGAGATCCACCGTGGATTCAACGAACATAACGATGGTGTTCTGGAAGTTGCTGTCGCCGTCGGCGAATACCGGATCCTGGAATACGCCCGCTTCGTAAAATGAAGCGTACGATTGCGGTACCCGCTCCCAAATAGCGAAGGCCTCGCGGATGATGTCGAGCTCGGCGGGGGTGAAGCCGCTCCGGCCGCCTTCCAGCAGCACCTCGATACCCTCATCCTCTGTGATCCGCCCGTCATTGTTGCGGTCGAAATCATTGATGCGGTACGTCCGGTACCGGAGCACGCCGGCCGAATCGTACGCGCCCAGGGGGAAGAAGGCCCATATATCGGGGGCGATCGCCAGGCTGCAGCACAGCATGGCCAAGCCTATGCGTCGTGTACGCGATGTCACGATTCTCTTTCCTTTCATACCAGCTATTCTCATCCCCGCGGGGCTGTTCTCCTGGCCGCGCGGGCGGCCACGTTACGTTCCGCGTCTAGAATACTACGCCTTCCGGGCGCCGCGCTTCCAAAGGCCTCCGCCCAGGAACAGCGCCGCCGCTATCAACACGAGCAGGTCGCCAAGCGGCGTGCCGCCGCCCGCGCCGCCCGCGCCGCATCCCGGCAGCTTGCCGACATCCGGCTGGCTTACGAAATCAAAGGCGTTGAGCTTCATCGCCTGTGTCCCGTTCGCCGTGTTGCGCACGGTCACATTCATCTTGCCAACGCCGGCGAAGCCGCCCTGCGGGAACCCAACCGTGATGGACGTCCCGCCACCGCTCACGAACAGGTCGTTCATGACCGTATTGCCGAACATCACCACGAGATCCTCCGCATCCGGGAAATTCTCGCCGATAATGCGCACCGGGAAGTCCGACTTCTCGGCCCGCTGCGGGGTGACGCGCGTGATGGACGGCGCCACATCGCCGGTCCCGCTCACCAGCGTGAACAGGTTGGTGCGGCTCGCCTCCTTGCCCGTGTCCGGGTTGCGCACGATCAGCACGATCGGCTCCTGCGGCGACTGGCCGGGGATCGTCCGTATGGTCACGGAGATACTCGTGTTGGTCGCCTGGTTTACCGTCACGTCATAGCCGGTCAGCACCACTTCGGGCTTGGAGCCGAAGCCGCTGCCGAAGATAACGAAGCTGAACGGGTTATCCTCCAGCGTCTGCGCCGGCAGTTCCGTGGTCGACGCGGAATTGATTACCACGGACGTCGGCCCAACCGGGACCGCGCGCGCGGTAAATACGCCAGACCGCTTCTTCTGGTTCGAGTGCGTGCGCACCCAGTTGAACCCGCTATTGTCCACCTTCAAGCCCGGCCGTGTGCCGTCCATGAAGTAGCGGACCGGACCATCCTTGAAGATGGAGATGAATCCGACGCCGCGGTTGCCCCACGGGAACTCCTGGAACTTCCGGAAGTCCTCGCGGGCGGGACCGCTCAAGCGGGCGAAAAGGTACGGATCCGGCTCGGTCGGGGTGCTCGGACCCCAGGAAACAATACCGATCCGGAAGTTGTCGTTCACCTGCATATCCTCGGAGGCGCGTATCACGACGAAGAAGTCGCTCTCCGCGTACTCGCCATCCCACGAGTTGGGCGCCCACTGCCGGTTGCGCGGCAGCGCCGCCGGATCGTCGCCGGCGAATCCCGTGCCCGGCAGGGAGAAGACGAACTTCACCTGCTGCGCGTCGCCCGTCGTGCCGAACAGCTGCGGCCTGGCGTCCAGGGGCACCGGTATATCGATATTGGCGTCGAAGTGGCCGTTCCGGTTTTCCGGATGGAAGTCGTTGTCCCGGTACAGGGCCACGCCACTGAGACGCTGGTCGATGTTCATCGGCAGCAGGTCCGTGGCCACGTCGAACTCCGCCGTGGTGCCTTCGTTGTAGAACTCCACGACAACCTGCTCCAGGAAGGTCGGGTTCTGCACGATCTTCCAGCCGCCGTCGCGCGGCTCGCCGCTCAGCAGCGTCAGCGCGGTCGCGGTGTTGCCCGTGATCTCGTAGGCCTCGTAACGCGAGTCGATCAGGTAATCGCCCACAAACGCGCCCGGCGTCCAGCCGGCGCCCGCGACCGTGAAGGTGTTCGGCGTGCCGACACCCGTCCGGCCCGTCGCCCGGACTTCATCCCGGCGGTTGGTCGAGATATCCAGGCCCATCGCGGCCACCGCCGCACCGCCGATGTCGATCGTAGCCGACTGGCTCGTGAGATCGCGCAGCTTCAGCGGTATGTTCATCGTAACCACATCGTGGCCGTAGAAATCCTGCACCGGCGCTTCGTCCGGGTTGGACTTCACCAGCGCGCCCGCGCTGGCGTGGCCCGTCGGCGTGAAGCGGATACCCGCCTCGCGGCGCCCTTCAGGGCGCGACGGCAACGTGGCCGGGATCAGCGCGCGGAACTGGCTGTTGGCCGCCGCCTTGTCGGACACCTTCACCGTAATGAAGAGGTCGTCTCCGGACTGCGGCGCGTCGAGATCGAGCGCCTTGTTGGACAGGTCCGTGTTACCGCCCGCGATAACCAGCTTCGACGGTAGCGTGAAGTCGATCCGCGGGAAGGCCTCCACGGCCAGATCCAGCAGGCTGTCGGTGCTGTCCGTGCCGCTGATGAAGAACTCCGTGCTCGCGCGGAGCGCGTCGTTGTTTGGCAGCGTGCTGCCCGAACGCGTGTACTCCTCCTTAAGGCGGTGGCGGAGCCCCGCGCCCGCGCTCGCCGGGCGGGCCAGGAACCCAAACCAGTCGAACACAACCACGTTTTTCAGGCTCGGATTGCGCGAGTTGTAGCCAGCCTGCCAGGTGTTCACCAGCCAGTCGGCCCACTGCCGCGCCAGGTCGGCCTCGGCGTCCGTTGTCTGCCCGGCGGGCAGCGGCGGCGCCGTCAGCACGACGAACATCATATCCGGGTTCGCCGCGAAGACGTCCTCGAGCGGCCGGTAAACCACGCCGTTCGGGCCGTTGTAGATCGCGCCCGTTCCGGGGCCCGACGGGTGCTGGAACACGGCCTTGTAGTTCTCGAAGGTCTGCGCGCTACCGAACGGATCGCCGGGCACGCTTCCCACGCCTTCCAGCAGGTTGGTGAACGCATCGCTGTTGAACATGACGATGCGGTTGATGCCGTCCGCCGTGTCGTGATCCCGGATGCCGCGGAGGTAGTCGTTGAACCACAGCAGCCAGTGCCGGATATCCGTGAAGTTCCCCGGCGTCGGCGACAGCGAATCCGGCCGTCCCGAGTCCGAAGGCACGTCGGTCAACTCGCGGATGTCGTTCCGCTCGTCGACGTACGCCTTCGCCAGCAGCGCGTCCGAAAGACCGGCGGACAACCAGCTGCTTCCCGCGCCATGGTGTATGTACAGGACGTCGTCGGTCGTCCCGCCGCCACCGCCGCCGCCGCCGCCACCGCCGCCGCTACCCGTTCCGGCGCCGGTGGAACCCTGGCACAGGAACAAGTTCGAGACGGCCGCGCCGACGCCACCGCTGTCATTGTGGGGCAGCGGCCACAGGGTGCGAAGCTGGAGCTTGAGCACCCAGGCCCGGTCGCCGTCGTCGATCAAGCCGTTGCCATCCAGATCGTCGGGGGCGCCATCGCCATCGAGGTCGATGAGCTCCGGCGCCGCACCCCAACGCGCGTTGTTCAGCGGCACGACCTGGTCTTCATTGAACAGGATCTGGCCCGGATCCAGGAAGTCATTGAAATCCGTCAGGTTGAGGTAGGCCCCTTGCGAGAGCAGGAAGTCTCCCTCGGTGTTCCGGTCTTCCCACAACAGGACGCCCGAATCCAGGTTGATGCCCGCCGGGTCAAGGGGATACAGCGTCTCCGGCGTAAAGTCCGGTCCCCAGAAGGCCAGGTTGATCTCCGAGATGTAGGTCTCGGATGCGGCATTAACGACCGGGTCCGCGCTGCCCACGGTATTGATGCCGAGCAGCGGCTGGTGGCGGTTGTTAATGTCGGTGCGCTGCACCAGCAGGCGCGCCCGGGCGTCCTCGGGAGCCCAGTCGCTCAAGCGCGGGTACTGGCCAGGTAGTAGCGCGCCGGGCCATGTGCCGAAGCGCGGCAGCGCCGGTTGGACCGGTTGCTGGCCGATTGCGGACGACCGCGGGGTTTCGTTCCGGGCGCCCGAGCCAAACGGCACGGTCTCAAACGGATACTGGAAATCGCCGACCGAGAGCAGGGTCCGGATGGACTCCGAGTCGTCGAAGATCTGGAAATCGACGGTGTAGAGCGGCTGGAAGCTTTCAACGCCCACGCTGTGCACGTTCAGGAAGCGCGACTGCTGTATACCGAGCGGGTCCATCCAGCGATCGAAATCGGTCGGATCGAAGATGCCGTTCGAGAACCCATAGCAGTAGGATGCGCTGAAGGGGAATCCGAAGGCGAGATCCGAGCCTCGCGCGAACTCCAAGTTGTGCGAGCCATAGGTCATGGTGAGGTCGTGGACCTCCAAGCCGACGCGGATCGGCTTGGCCGATTTTTCGTTCATGGTCCGCTCGTTCCACCAGGGCTCGTCCGCGCCCCATCGCGGATCATCCTGCCACGTGGTGTATACGCGATCGTTCTGCGAGACGGCGAATCCGGGTCCCGGAATCTGGGCATTGACGTAAATGCCGCCCTCGAAGCTCTGGGTCGCGGTGTCGAAACGGCGCGGCTCAATGAACGCACGGAAGTCCGCGCCGGGCTGCACGCCCTGTCCGTCGCCGACACCTTGCGACACGTCCTTGAAGCCGCTGTCGGTCCGGATAACCACGAAGTAATCCGGGCTTATGTCGGTCGCCGGGAAATCATCCGCCAACTCGGAGTCGATGACGTCGTCCGGTATGGCCTCGATGCGTCCTTCATCTCCGTCACTCGTGCCGAAGATGCGCAGCAGGTCAAAGTCGAGCGAAAGCTTCCACCACGGGTCGCCGCCGCCCGGCGGGAATGGAATGTATTCCCAGATGGCGTCGCGCACCGCGAGCGGGCGAAGGGGGAAGTCGCCGTTGAACTGAACGCCGAAATTGTTTTCGGCGGGCGTCGGCGGGTCGAAGATTCCGTTGTTGTTTCCGTCTACCCAGACCCATGCGCCGTTGAAGGTGAAGTTGGGGGCCCGGGCAATTTCCGAACCGATCTGGCGTACGCTGGAGTAGGTGATGGAGTCGAGATCCGTGCGCGGATCAAAGCCGCCGTTCCCGGGGACGCCGAAGGGATCGGCGCCGATGTCCGTCAGGATGAGGTTCACCTGCTGGATGGACGGCTGCTTCCCTTCCGCGTAGAAGTGGCCCGAGGTCGCCAGCGGATCGAAGAAGTCAAAGTGCTCCGCGCGGGTCGCGTGCAAATTGATATTGATTACGTTGACCCACTCTTCGATCGCGATCAGCTGGCGCAACTGAAGCCCTTCGGCGCCGGCCACGGTCAACAGCTTGCCCGGCGTGTTCCAGCGCGGGCGGGCGAATTCCGCCGTCGGCAGATGCAATACGAACGGGTGGTTCCAGTTGTTGTTGTTCGGGAAGAGATTGTCACCGTCGTTGTTGCCGCGGGCGTCAAAGACGCCGAAGCTCGACGAATAGCCGCCGTCCTCGTCCAGGATTTCGTTCTCGAAGAAGTTCGGCGTATAGGAGTCGATGGGCGCCCCTTCCGCGTCCACCGGGAAGGTGCCGTCGGCGTCTGGAATGACCATTTCGGCGTCTAGGACGGTGGTGGACAGCGACAGGTGCGTGCGCCAGGTTGCGGACGTGCGGAACGCGATGATGAACGAGTTGCCATCGATCGTGTTGTCGCCCGTGGGCCCGGCCGGCACGAAAACTTCCGGATCTTCCGGCGTGCCCGACCCGATGAAGTTCACCGTGTAGGTCAGGTTGCCTCCCGTGGTGTCGAGCGTGACGAGGTCGTCGCCCGCCGCGTCCCACGTCGCCAGCAGGAAGTCGTGCGCCGCGTTAAGGTTGTTGTTGTCCTCGTCATCCGTCGAGAAGTTCTCGTAGAAGATACCGAACTCAAGCAGATCCGATGCCTCCGGTCCGCCGGAATTGATATAGCCGAGGTCGGCGCTCGATCGCGGGTCCCCGTGCACCTGGAAGGTGATCGAGGAGAGGATGCGCGCGGCGGGGTTCTCCGGATCCGTCGCCATGACCACGTTCAGCAGCGGCACCCAGTTCATAAGCGGGATGAGCGCTTCCCCGTCCCGGATCATGCTGGTTACCGTGAAGTCCGCCGTGGGCTGGTCTTCGCCTTCGCCTTCACCCTCGCCTTCACCTTCGCCTTCACCCTCGCCTTCGCCCTCGCCGGGGTCGGCGCAGCCCGGGCCCACGCAGGGCCGGACCGTGATGTAGTTCAGCAACTCGATCGTGCGGACGACTTCCTCGTCCGTCTCCCGGTTGCGGAACACCACCTGCAGCGATACCGTGTAGAAGCCCTCCGCCGTGTAGCGGTGTACGGGGTTCTGATTGGTGGAGGTATTGCCGTCGCCGAAGTTCCAGCTGTACGAAACCACCTCGTAGTCCGGACCGCCCTGGCTCAGGTCGGTGAACTGCACATCCAGCCCGTCGGGCAGCTGGCCGCCCGGATCCGGCGTCAGGGCGCCGTCCAGCGGCGCGCCAATGAAGTCCGCAAACGGGAACGGCACGATCTGGATGACGTTCACGCGCGTGACCGTGTCCTCCACGCCGTTGCCATCCGTCACGGTGACCGAAACGGTATACGTGCCCTCGTCCTCGTAGATATGCTGGTATTCGAAGCAGGTTACGCTCGGATTGTCCGGATCCGGCGCGATCGGCGTGGGATTCAGGTCCTCCAGCGTATTGCCGTCCCCAAAGTTCCATACCACGCGGGTGACGTCCGTGTCCGTAACGCACAGCGTGAAGGTGACCGGCTGCCCGACGGACTGCCGGTTGCGATCCACCGTGAAGTCGATCGTCGGCGACGCCGTCGAGACAATGGTCCTGCTGCGCCCGGCGACATTCGGGTTCGTGCGGATCCAGTGGCGGACGTTCTTGTCGTCCTGGCTGTGATCCAGTTCCGTCATCGGCTCGACGCGGCGGCGGTCCTTGTTGTAGGTCCAGTAGCGCACTTCCGGGCGATCCTTGAAGAAGGAGATGAAGCCCAGGCCGCGCGCGCCCCACGGGAATTCCGAAAAGATGTCGAACTCGTCCTCGCGCTGGCCGCTCGTGCCGCGGAGGTCGGGGCTGAAGTTGTCCGGGTCCGGTTCGGTCGGGGTGTTCGGGCCCCACGATACGATCGCGGCCTGGAAATCGTCGCCCAGGCTCATGTTGCGCGACGTGCGCACCACCACGAAGAAGTCCGAACCAAATTCCGGATCGCTGTTCGCCTGCCCGAAGCGGTTCGGGATGGGCTGGCGGAGGCGCGGCTGCGCCTCGTAGGCCAGCGCGTCGCGGCCGACCAGATTGTCCGTGCCCGGCGACGAGAAGACAAACTTCACCTGGCGCTCCGGCTCGCCCACGAGGCCGATGAACTTCGGCGCGTCGTCCAGCGCTATCGGCAGGTCGATGTACTCAAGTTGCTGCGTCTCGGGGTTGAGGAACGGCGGGTCAAATCGCCCGTTCGTGTTCAGCGGGTGCGCGTCGTTGTCGCGGTAGAGCGACAGGCCGCTGAGCGCGCCGTTCGCCGGATCCTCGTGATTCAGCGGCAGGAGGTCGCGCTGCGGATCGAATTTGCCGTCGTTGCCGACGTCGTACAATTCAACAATCACCTGTTCCAGGAAGGTCGGGTTGCGAACCACCTGCCAGGGGCTGCCGTTCGCCGGCGTGCCGGCGCGCAGCGTAAGCGTGGATCCGCTCACGGCCGTGATCTCGTAGGCCTCAACCCGATCCGGCGCGGTAATCCCGTCGCCATCCAGATCCGGGTCGCGCCACATCGCGATGAGCCAGTCGCCAACGATGTCATCGGTCCACGTGACGCCGGTCGTCGTAAACGCGCCCGTACCCGCCACGCCGGTCGCGCCCTCGCCGAGAATGTTCTCCGGGCGGTTGGTGGACGCATCGATCCCGAGCACCGCCCCGGGCGGGCTGCCCGGCTGTACGCTCGCCGGGAAGGACGACGCCACCGCCGGCCCGTTGATGTTTTCCGTCACGATGCGCGCGGGCACATCGATCGCCAGCATGTCATGCCCGAAGAAGTCGCCCAGGGCGCCTTCGTCCGGGTTCACCTTCTCGAAGGACCCGACTACGGGATAGGTGCGCGGAGAGACCTCGATGCCGGCGATTTGCTCGGCCACGGGGCTCCGGTTCGGAAGCCGCGCCGGAATAACCGCGCGGAATTCCTTGAACGCGCCTATCGTCTCGGAGGTGCGGACGACGATGAACAGGTCGTCGCCCTGGTTGCCGCCCGCCGGGAGGGCCTTGGGCTGCGGCGCGTCCAGGTCGAGCAGGGTCGGCGCGCTGGTCCAGAAGCTCGGCCAGCGCCCGCCAACGGACTTGTTGCGTCCCCGATCGTTGTCGTCATCGTCATCGCCGCCGCCGATGCCCGTGCCGCCACCGCCAGTGCCGCCACCGGCGTCGCCGCCACCGGTCTCGCCGCCCGTGTCGCCAAACGAGCCGTTCGGCCCGCCGGTGCGCGTGTCGGATTGCGGCACGGTCCACAGGTCGTCCAGGTGGAGGGTCAGCACCCACGCCCGATCGCTCAACCCGTCGAAGCGGGCGGCGTCTTCGGCGCTCAACGTGGCGCGGAAGGCGGCCACCTCGGCGGGATCGTTCTGGTTGCCTGTAAACACGATGCCGTCGCCGCTGAGGTCGTCCGCCGCGTAGTTGCCCGTATCCGGGTCGAGCTTGCCGTACAGGTTGATCGGCTCGGGCTCCGTGCGCCAGTTCAGGCTGCGCGGCTCGACGGGCACAATCCGGTCGATGAACTGCGGGGTCGATGAACCCTCGCGGAAGATCGGCGCGTCAAAGACGCCGTTCTGGTTGGTGTCTTCATAAAGCAGCACGCCCGACGACGACAGGAGCCCATCCGGATCCAGTCGCGCCAAATCGTTGATGCCGAATTCGGGGCCCCAGAACGCCACCGTGATCGCGTTCACCGAGAGATTCGGGAAGCTGTTCACGGTCTGGTCGTCCGCGCCGATCAGGTTGATGCCGAGCATCGCCGTCGGCTGCGAGTTGAACGACGCGTACTGCTTGAGCAGGCGCGCCGCGCGAAGGCCGCGAAGGTCCTGGGACACGTCGCGGTCGAGACCGGCGGGCCAGTTGCTCATCCGCGGGTATTCGCCGCGCACCAGCGTATCACTCACGATCATCCACTTGCCGCGCGCCACCCGGGCATTCTGCTGCACGCCGAACGGGTGCCGTGGCAGGGTCAATTCCTGGCCGGCCATGAGGAAGCGATCCAGGTAGAACCGGTGGCCGTCCTGGAGCGTAAGCGCGTTGCCCGTGTTGCTGAGAATGCGCGCCCGCGCGCCGTGCTCGTCGACCAGCCACATGCCGGCCACATTCCCTATCGCGCCGTACTGCGGGTCCTGCGCCACAAATACATACACGTCGTCCGAATAGGTGAACTCGGACATCGAGGAAGTCGGGTTGTGGTAGGGCTCGTTCGCCATCGCGCCTTCGGACGCGAGATAAACCTCGCCCGCGTTGCCCGCGTTGATCAGCCCCGTGTCGAACGGAGGCCAGGAACTGTAACGCGGCAGCGTCGGCTGCTGCGGCGGATTCGGGAAGAAAACCGACCGCGGATCGTTGAGCTGCGCGTCGATCGCGTCGCCGCTGAGCTTGAACGGCACCGTCTCGAAGGAATACTGCGACGACGTCAGGGTGTCGTCCGCCAGCAGCCCGCCCCGCCCCGCCACGGAGGCGCCGATAAGCGTGATGCCGTCGGTAATGTCCGGGAAACCGCCGAGGCTGAAAAAGCTGTTAAAGCGGGATTCGAGGATACCCACGCTGAACAGCGAAGCGCCGTCGAACGCGCCGGTCACGGGATCCACGCCGGCGAGCGAGGGATCGGTCCAGAAAGCGTCGCTTGCCTTGGCGCCGCTGTAATACGTAAACGGGGCCGACGCGCCGATGTTCTGCCCCATCTGAACGAAGGTCTCTTTGGCGTACAGGTTGTTCGTGCTGTAGGTCAGCACCAGGTCGTGCACTTCGAATCCGGAACGCTGCGGTTTGACCGTGTTGCGATCAGAGTAGCGCTCGGGCCACCACGGTTCCACCGGATAGAGCTGGTCCAGCGTCGGACAGGGGAACTGGTCCGGCGGGCACAAGTAATCCACAATCGGGTCGTCCTGCGCGTAGCCCGTGCGGAAATTCCGCACGCCGCTCGGGTCGATCTGGCGGCCCGACGGGAACAGGTTGGCGGGGATTTGGTTGCTGAACCAGATGCCGCCTTCCCAGTGCCCCGGTTCGCTCGGCGCGCCGCTCGATGAGCCCGGGCGCCCGGTCGACCAGCGCCGCGGTTCAATAAAGGCCCGGAAATCCGCGCCCAGTGCCAGGCCGGTGCCGTCGCCCGGCACCCCGGAAATGTCCTGGAAGCCGCTGTCGGCGCGTACGGTGACAAAGTAATCCGCGCGCGGCCTGCGGGTGCCGTAGGGATCGGGGATGGACTCCAAGAGTCCGTTGGGGGTGTTGTTCAGGCTGAAGGAGCCTCGGCGGTTTACGCCAGCCAGCGGAATGCGGAGCTTCCACCACGGATCGCCGCCGCCCGGCGGGAAGGGAATGTACTCCCACTCCAGCAGGCCCGGCTCGACAAATCCCTCGCCGCTGATATCCGCGCCAAAGAACGCCCCGGGGAACATCGGGTCGTCATCGAAGGTGACGCCGATGCTGCCGGCGTTGGACGGAACGTCGAAGATGCCGTTGTTCTGATTGTCGCTGTCGTGGTAGACCCACAGGCCGTTGAAGGCGTAGTCCACATTGGAGGCTGTTCCGAGGATACCGTTCGTCTCCGACGTGACCGTGTCCAAGCCCTCGGTCGGATCAAAGCCCCCGTTGCCGCGCGGTCCGTAGGGATCCCCGCCGATATCCGTAAGGATGACGTTTATTTCACGCAAGGCTACCGCGTCGAGCGGCTCGACCAGGCCGAATTGCGCCGCGTGCGCGTTGATCGCGATTACCGGAATCCAAGTCTCGATCGGGAAGAGTTCGCGCAGGTCGAGCCACTCGCCGGTAACGGCGTTGATGATGGTGTCGCCCACGTCCCAGCGTGGGCGGATGTGCTCGCCGTAGGGCGTGTACATCTTGATGTCGTGGTTCACGCGGTCGTAGGAGCGATCGCCCGGCGCGGAGAAGAAGTCGTCCCAGCCGCTCTGATCCCACACCTCGAAACTGGCGGAGTAGCCCGCCTCCGCCGCCTCAACCTCGCCCGCGAAGAAATCGGGCGAGAAACTGTCCAGCAGATCGCCCTCCGCGTTGCGCGGCATCGGGTCCACGCGGCGGCCCTGGCTGTATGCGCCGTCCGCGACATAGGGCTGCATGCGGGCGCCCGAAATCACCACGCCCAGCGACTTTCCGGAGGTCCAGGCGCTCGAAAGGCGAACCGCAACAATGTACACGTTGTGCGGGCTCGGCCCGGCCGTTACCCATTCATTGAACGGGAATTTCGGGTTGATCCCGGTCGCCGCCGGAAAGTCCGCAAACGGATCGTTCGGATCGAAACCCGCCGCGTTGGGATCGAAGGTAAAGTTCAGGTCGTAGAAGGTGTCGTTGACCCGGTAGTTCCGGTTGTTCGGCCCGGAGACCAGGTTGCCGCCGCCGCGCGTCAGGCCCGGGCGCACCGGCATCTCGTACGGATAGCCGTGCGCGTCCCACGTCAAGAAAGGGAAGCTGGAATCGTAGCGCGTGCCCGTGCTGCGCCCGTCCCACACGCCATCGGGACCGTCTTCGCCGTTGTCCCGGAAAATCCCGAATTCGAGAAAATCGATTTCCTGCGGCCGCGCGCCCGCGGGATACGGGCGGGAGGCCGGCCCCCCGTCCCAGAGGCCGGCGGTAATCTCAAACTGAAGGTTCGTCAGCGTGCGCGGCGCAAAATCATCTTCGCCGTGCGACATTTCAATGAGGAACAGCGGCACCCAGTCGTTCAACGGGAGCAGGCCCGCCTCGTCAAAGTCGCCCACGAGGGAGGTCGCCGTGAAGTTGGCGGACGGCGGCTGTTCCCCGGCGTTCGACACAATGATCTGCTCAATAAACGCGGCCCCGGCCGGCGGGCATCGCTGGCCACCGGTGAATACGAGCTGAATGCCAACATCGTATTCGCCCTCCGCGAGGGGCAGCGTGTTGTCGCCGCCATCGCCATCCAGGCGCACCCGGCCGCCATTGATGCTGGCGTCGCGGATAATGGTGCGGTCAACTTCGAAGTTTCCTTCCGCGTCCGCCTCCATACTGCGAATGCGCCAGATGACGTTCTGCAAACCGGGAATGTTGGGCGAGCCGTTGAAGGTCGAGAGATTCGACAACGTAGGCTGGAACGCCGCCGGGCCCGTGGGGGGGTCAATCCCGATGTTCAGCGTGATCTGGTTGCAGTCCACCTGCTTCTCGCCGCCGGTGGCCCCGGCGGTCAGGGCGGGAAGCGCAACCGCCGCCGCGCTGGACGCAAGCCGGATCTCGGGCGCCTCCGGATCGGCGCTGTCCACCGGCGCGTCCACCGTCACGTGGACTTCCGGAAGCCGTGGATCGCGCGCGGACGCGTTGATCGGAACAATGTTCACCACCGGACGGGCATCCGCCGCGGGCTCGGGCGTCGCCGCCCCGTCCGCCGGAAGTTCGGGCGCACTGGCCGATGCGGGTTCCAGGGCGGCGGCCGCGGAGGCTGCCTCCGCGGCGCGTGGCCCGTTGCTCTGCCACGTCACTACCCCGATTGCCAGTAGACCCAAGAGGGTAAAGCCTGCCAAGGCGCCGTGCTTTTTGCTCACGTTTGAACTCTCCTCCGGCGGAAAATAAGACTCCCCCGCACGGCCAGGCGCCGTGGGGGCGAAACAGCTCGCAGTTCTTCTAAGGGGGTGTAACCCAGATTCGGCAACTCACCCGCCGGATAGATCCCTCCCATGAGATCCCCATCCTCCAGGTGGCCCGGCGCGACCGGGGAAAGCAATTTGCCTCTCCACGACCGGCGCCACGGCCTCAAACGTTGCAAAACCATAAATGTCCCCAATTTGTTGTCCCGTTGTTTATAGCATAGCGGGGGCAGCGTGTCAATAGTAAAACCCGCTGCAATTGCCCACACCACTATAAGTTAGGCGCGGTCCGGCTCGCCCCGGCTGGACAGTATTCGCGCTTTTTGTCTATTAATTACCCGTTCTCCCGCCGCCCGAACGCGTACGGATACCCGCAACCGCCGAACCAACCTGCTCGATAAGCGACTGCTTCACCCGATACACACCCGGTCGGGACGCCGTGCGCGCAAAGCGCTCGTCATCAATGCCCGGCGTCACCGCCCCGATTTCGAGCGGTCCCAACACCACCGGATCACCGCCGTCATGCTCCGGCGCCAGCGTCACCTGGATGGTGAAGCGGGGCGCGTCAAAGCCATATTCCGGCGAATCCGCCTCCGTCGATTCCTCCACGGCAACCGCCCGAAGGCCCGCCACCGCCAGCAGCAGCGTCATCGCGTCCTGCTGGTTCGGCATGAACCGGTCTTCCGGCGCGGTCACCACCCAACGGTTATACGCTTTTTCGAGCGTATATTCCACCCCGTCAAATTGGAAGACCATCTTCTGCGCGCGATCCAGTGAAAACCGCAGTAGCGACAAGTCCCGGAAATGTTGCGGCGAAGCGATCGCGAAGGCCACGTGCTCCTTCGGCACGCCCGCCACTTCGCCCGCATCCGTCAGCGCGTAGTAGCGATCCGGGTCGCCGGGATCGGGCGTCAGCCGGATTTCCAGCGGCTCCTCGCCCTCCGCGCCGGAGAAGCGGATGATCGCCTCCGGGTCGTCCAGCCCGTAGACTTCGGGCCCCTCGGGATAGAACTGCACGCCCTCGACGGACTTCAGCGCCGCGATATAGTGCGTCACGTACAACTCGTCGGTGTCGTCCAGCGGCGGGTCCACCATGGACCAGGCGTCGCCCTCGGAGGCGAGGCGCTCCAGCGTAAACGACGAATCCCGCCCGATATACTCGAGCTTGCGGAACGCGCCGATCCGCCGTGCAATCAGACGCCGCTCGCGGAGCGCGTTGATCCGCGGGTACAGCCGCGTGATGTGGCCATCCATCAGGAACACCGCCGGCTCCCCCTCCTTCCGGACCCACACGCCGCTGGCCCCACCCTCGCCGCCGACCGCGCCCATATCCCCGAAATAGAAGGTTTGCCGCCCGCCGCCTTCCGCGCCGTTCTCGATCGTTATGCGGGCCGTCGCGGGTTCCAGGCCATAGTCGGCGTAGGACTCCGGCGCGTCCACGAAATGCCGACCTCGCGCGTACTGGATCTCCTTGACCAGCTCGTCCACCTTCTCCTGGTTCGCCGCCGTGCTCACCGGGGAAATTTGCATCCACGGCGCCTCGGCGGAGGATCGCTCGACGATAATCACCACGTCCGATTCCGTGCCCACCGGCGGCGGGTCGGTCACCACCTCGAGCTGCCGCTCGTATTCCGCTTCGGTCATGATGCGCGCGAACTCCAGGCGCAGCACCGGCGCCTCGTGCCGGTCCACCAGCCAGGACTGGCGCAGCAGTTCCAGCGGGCGGTCCAGCTCAAACACGGCCTCCTTCTTCACCAGAAACACCGGGCCATCGTCCAGCTGGGCGTAGCGCAGGGTCTGTGTTGGCTCGAGAAACCCGAAGCGCAACGTGTGCCGCGCGCCCCCCGACTCCAGGCCGACCACCAGCCGCGGCAGCTCCAGCCCGTACGCCTCCAGCCCCAGCGCGCCCTCCGGAAGTGTGCGCTCGTTCATCAGCCTGGCCGTCTGCTCCGCGACCCGGTCCCAAAGCTCCGCATTCGGCTTGATCGTCGGGTTCGGCTCGCGGATCGTCCAGCTCCCCGACTCGTCACGCGCGCCGGCGGTGGGCTCGGCGTCCACCTGATCGATGGAGAGGCGCTCGATATCCGCCCCTTCGAAGCTGAACACGCGCTTCGCTTCCTGCGCCAGCTGCTCGCTCTGCGCCTGAAAATACTGCCAGCCAAAATACGCCAGAATCAGCAGCGCGAGCAGCGCGCCCAATTGCACCGTGTTCCGAAACTTCATCGGTACTTTCTCCGCAGGATATACACCGCGATGCCCGCCGCGATAATCAATTGCACCGTCAGCAGCGTGCTCACCCAGACGATGGCGCGCTTGTCCCGGTCGCTCAATACGATGGCCCGGTCCGTCTTCCCGGACGGGCGGATCGCGATCAGGTCCTCGCGCTCGCTGAGCCACGCGAACGTGTTCAGCATGAGGTTCAGGTTGCCCTGGACCTCCGTCATCAGCTGGCCGTTCGTCACGAAATCCGCATCGCCTACCACCACCACCCGGCTCGTCACCGGCTGGCCCGTTTCGTCCACGTTCTCCGTTCGCCGGACCGCCGCCGCCGCGATGGGCAACGGCCCGCCCCGCTCTTCCGCGTGCCGTACAAGCGGCCCGCCTTCGCGGAGTCCCTTGACGTCCGACTCGGCCCAGTAATCCGGCGTGCTGCGAAGCAATTCGGTCACCACCACGCCGTCCGGAACCTTCTCCGCGCGCGACACCGACCGGACCGACCCCAGCAGCAGCGCCTGGTCGAGGCTGTTCGTGATCGCGTGCTCCTTGTGGAACGACCCGTTGTACTGCATGAAGCCCGCGTCCACCCCTTCAAACGGCGCGTCGCTGTTGCGCAGTTCGAGCTGCCACGGCTTCTCCCGATCCTTCGAAAGCAACACATCGCTCCCCACCTGGATGCCAAACCGGGATTCCAGCCAGGGCCGTAACTGCTCGCCATGCCCGAGCGCGGCGTTCACCTCGGTCCACGGCTCCAGCAGCACCAGCAGGCGCCCGCCCTGCTCCAGGTAATCGTCGATCGCCTGAATCTCCAGCGGGTGCAGGTCGCCGCCCGGGTTGTTAATCACCAGGATATCGAGCTCCGGGGGCACTTCCGGGTTGCTGATCTGAATCGCCACCCGCCCGATCTGATACGACTCGCCCACGAGCAGGTTGCCAAACGCCGAACCGCCCGTTTGCGGATCCGTGTCGCTCAAATCCCGCTCCTGGTGGCCCGTGAGAAAGCCCACGTGCAGCTCGCTGTCCCGCAGCACGTTAATCAGCGCATTGGTGAAATCGCGCTCCTCCAGCCGCGGGCTGCCCCCGCTCAGCGTAATCACCCGCTGCCGCCCCCCAGACCGGATCACGATAGTGCCCTGCGTGGAGACGTGCGTCAGCCCCATCGCCTCAAGCCGCGGCATCTCGATCTGCGGATCCAGCTCCTCCACCTTCAGCAGCCCCGTGTGTTTCCGGCACTGCTCCAGAAAGCGCAGCGTCTTGTCGCGCGCGATCCACACCAGTTCGTCGTCCAGCCGCAGGAAGAGACAAAGAACCTCCACTTCGCGGTTCATCGACTGGAGCACCTGCACCGTCTGCGGCGCCAGTTCGCGACGCCCCTCCTGCGTCAGATCCCACGAGGCGTCCCACTTGGAGAAAAAGACGAACAGCACAACGCAGATGCCCAGGAAAAAGAAGGTCGAAAGCGCCGCGTTCACGCCGCCCGCGGCCCAACCCTCCCAGCCGGCGCTCCCGGCGAGACCGGCGGTCGCCATCACAAGCCACGCCGCGCCAAGCGCCAGGCCGAGCAACAGCGCGCCCCACACCGCGCCCGCGTACGCGCTCTGCTGCCACACGAGCAGGTTCAATGAAATCGCCAGGCATCCCGCCGACGCCAGGCCCGTCAGGGTTCGTATACGTGACACGCTGCTAACCCCTCCAGTTCCGGCTTTCGAGCGCCCGGAACGTCAAGAAAATGAAAAACGCGCTGAAAAGCACGTAGTACGCAATATCGACCGGCTGCACCACGCCCAACGCCATCTCCTTGGCGTGCGCGTCGATCGGCAACTCCACCACCAGACCGCGGAACACGGCGTAAAACGTCGCCACGGTTTCGCGCAGGACCGGTGGCCACCCTTCGGGCGCCGGGCTCGTCGCCGGCATGTCGTCGCCGAGGTTGCCCAGAATGAAAAGGATCAGTGTCAGGCCGAACGTGATCGTGCCCGACATAATTTGCGTCTTCGTGATCGACGATACAAAAAGCCCCAGGCTGATGCACGCCTGGCCCATCAGAAATACCGTCAGCAACCCGAATACGAGCACCGGCGGCTCCACTCCCTCCACATACCAGCCCATGATGATCAGGTTCACCCCGATGCACAGCATCATCATCCCGAGCACCCCGAGCGCCGCCAGGAACTTGCCGAAGATGATCTCCCGGTCGCGCAGCGGCTGCGTGAGAAGAAACTCGATGGTCCCCCGATGCCGCTCTTCCGCCAACAGCCGCATCGTGATCAGCGGCGTCAAAAACATGATCAGCATCCCGCAAAACACCAGGTACGGGCTGAGAAAGGTCTCTTCAAAATCCGGCACCGCGGTAAACGCGTACATCGTCGGGTTCTGCGTCACCTCCGCGTGCATCGTGAAGGATATCGAAAAGGCCAGGCCCGCGATCAGCGCGACCATGCCCACCACAACGTAGCCCACCGGCGTAAGGAAGAACGCCTTGAATTCGCGCTTGCATACCGCCCAGGTGTTCCGCATCACGCGCCCTCCCCGGTCGCCAGCGGCGCCCGGTCCGCCGTGATCGCTTCCAGAAACAGCGTCTCCAGCCCGGTGCCGCCCCCTTCCCCCGGCAGATTCTCTATCGGCCGCTCCGCCACCACGCGGCCCTGGTTGATGATGATCGCCCGTTCGCACAGCATCGCCACCTCCGGTAGAATGTGCGTGCTGATCAAAACCGTGTGCTTTTCGCGCAACCCCCGGATCATCTGCCGGATCTCCACGATTTGAGCCGGATCCAGGCCCACCGTCGGCTCGTCCAGTATCAACACCGGCGGGCTGCCAATCAGCGCCTGCGCCAGCCCCACCCGCTGCCGATAGCCCTTCGAAAGGTTCCCGATCAGCCGGTTGGCCATGTGCGACAGCCCGCAGCGCTCCAGCGCGGATCCCACTTCATTCCGCCGCTGGCCTTTCTCCACCCCCTTCAGCTCCGCCACATACTGCAAAAAACTCGAAACCACCATCTCGTCGTACAGCGGCACGCGCTCCGGCAGGTACCCGATGCGCCGCTTCACTTCCAGCGGCGACGCATGCACTTCGAAACCCGCGATCCGCGCCTCGCCCCGCGTCGCCGGCGCAAACGCCGTCAGAATGCGCATCGTTGTGCTTTTCCCCGCGCCATTCGGGCCCAGAAATCCCACGATTTCGCCCGATGCAACCTGAAAGGAGACATCCTGCACGGCCGCGATGGGACCGTAAAACTTTGTGATCCCCTGAACGTCAATCATCACAGTTCTCCGTCAAAGTGGCAAAAAGTGGGCTCTCGCCAAGCAGCGAAAAGTGCGAAAAAAATTAAATCTCCGCAACGCTCGATCCAAGTAATCTGTTGACACCCGGCAATTCCCGCAGGCTTTGCCGGGCAATTTCTGCCTTGATATCGCTCCAAAATGGAGCCGTTCTTGCCCATCCGCGCCGTAGCGACCACTTAGTGTATGGTTGGCCGCGTTTTTAATTCAAGTTGTCAAACAACTCCAGGAGTTGGCACGGTCCATGCTCCACCTATCGATGCAAGGAGTTCGCTGCAGAAAGGCAGGCATCGTTATGGTCGTACAATGTTGCGTTTGTAAGAAAGTCCGGATGGACGGAAACTGGGTCGATGCCCAGGCCGACCAGGTTCGGCTCGCGGAAGTCAGCCACGGGTACTGCCCCGTCTGCGCCGACGACGCGTTCCGGGAAGTCCGCGAATACCACCGCCACAACTTCCGGGGATTCACCGCCCGTGCGCTCAACACCTGATATCGGGCGCCGGTCCGGCGCCCCCAAAGTAACGATGGAACGCCGCCGGAAGTTGATGGTGGTCCACCGATTTGACTTCGGGGCCAATCGGCCGTGAATTATACGTATTCCAGAATAGCGCCGGGCCGCCCCGCAATCGCCCCGCCGGCGCATCGTCCAGCAGGCACGCCAGCGCCTTGCCCGTGTACGTCGCTTCCAGCGTCACCCCCTCCCGCGCCCTGACCCGCGCCACCGCCTCGCGCGCCGCATCCGTCGCCCGCGCGTAGCCCGCTCCGAGAAAGCCCTCCCGTAGCCGGAACTGCGCCTCGGGGAATTCCAGGTTCGGAAAACCCGGATCCGCCCTTCGCAGCAGGCCCACCGTCCGCGCGAACAGCATCCGCGCGCGCTCGGGGCTCGTAAAGGGCGGCGCGGTGACGCGCACCGCGTGCACCTCGGTCTTGAGCCCCGCCACCATCAGGCCGATCAGCAGCCCGGCGCACGTGCCCATCGTGCCCGACGCCACGTAGAGGGCCGCCGGTTCCGGCAATTCGCCCGCCCGCACCTGCTCCGCAAGCTCCAGGCCCGCGTTCACAAATCCCACCGTGCCCAGGGGCGAGCTGCCGCCCGCGGGGATGATGTAGGGCCGGGGCGTCCCTTCCCGGACCGCACGCACGACTTCCTCCACCGTGCCCCGCGCCACCGCCGCCCGACCGAGATACAGCCGAAGGTCGGCCCCCGCCGCGTGGCCGCGAAGCAGATTCCGCGGGATCGCCGAGGTATAAGGCTGCGGCGCGAGCATGGAGATGGCCCCGAATCCCAGCCGCCGCGCGTAGATCGCCGTCGCCAGGGCGTGGTTCGACCCGGCCGCGCCAAACGTCAAGACGGTTTGCGCCCCCCGCGCGCGCGCCGCGCCAAGCAGGAACTCCAGCTTCCGCACCTTGTTCCCGCCGTATTCCGGGCCGGTGAGGTCGTCGCACTTCACATACAGCGCCGCACAGCCCGCCTCCGCGGCAAGCTCCGGCCACGCCCGCACCGGCGTCGGCAAGGCGGCGAGCGCCACGTGCGGCAGGGTCTCGCGTAGCTTGGGAAAACTATCGAATAGGACACGCATACCGCCGCGACACTGCTCCAAGGTAGAGGTCAGCCCAATCGCCCCCTTCGGCAACGCCCCCGCTCGGTCTTCCCGTTGAATCCTGTTTGCGGAACACGGCCACCACTTTGGCAAGGAGCACGAAATACGAATACTTCACGCCATCTCCGCGCCGCCCAGTTCACACGGGCGGGCAACCGACGCCCGGTCGCCCGCCCGCGTCAAACCTCAGCCGCGCAATTTGATCAGAAGCTTGTTCGCGGCCGCAATGCCGTCGATTTCGCTCATGATGTTGCCTTCATACTCGATCCCGATATACCCGTTGTACCCGTGCTTGTCCACGCAGATCTGGAGCATCCGCTCAAAATCAACCATTTTCCGGTCCCGGTCCGTGTGGAGCCCCGTTTCCGCGTCAAAATCATAGCACTTGGCGGAAAGCGCCTTGGCGTAGGGCATCAGCCGGTCGATCCCCTCGTAAATATCGACATCTTCCGGGAAATTCCCGAAATCGGGCAGCGTGCCGAAGCGCGGGTGATCCACCGCCGCCATCAGCTTGTCCATGCAGTCGGGGTACGACGACGGACCGCCGTGGTTCTCGATGATCACGTTGATATTCTTCTTGTCGCCATACTCGCAGAGCGCGTGAAAACCCGGCACGGACCGCTTCACAAAGTCGTCCAGCAGCGCCTCGTCCTTCTCCGTGCCCTTTTCCGCGCCCGCCCAGTTCATGCGGATGGAATGGCAGCCAAAGTCCGCCGCGTAGTCGATCCACTCCGAATGGCGCTTCACCGCGTCATCCCGCTGCTCCTGCGCCGCCCCGCCGATATTGCCCTGGCCGTCGATCATGATCAGCAGAATCTTCACATTATGATCCGAAGCGTTCTTCGCCAGCTGGTCGCGCCAGGCCTTTTCCGTGCTCGGCAGCATCCCGCTGACCAGCTCGATCGCCTCGATGTCCCACGTCTCCCGCGTCATCTTCGGCATGTCGAGCATGGGAACCTTCCCCTCGCCCTCGCCGATTGTGCGGTGCAGCGACCAGCCCGCCAGCGAAATCCCGTATTCGCGCTTCGTTGCGGCCATGGCCGATCCTCCCAGCGCCAGGGCCGCCGCCCCGGCCGCCGTCTGTTGCATGAATGTGCGGCGTGTCGTGTTCGTCTTCATGGAATGGATGCTCCGTTTCGAGGTGTGTCCAAGCATTGAGGGGCCGTAGGGAAGCCGGCTGGCTATTCCCGGCGCTATCAAACGCCCCTTACGTCAAGCCCATAGTACACGACAAAACGCGCGTTGATTGCAACCGGCGCCCCGGCTATACTGGACGATACGGAGCACATCCGCATGGCACTGGAGACGAATTTGATCGCCAAACTTCCAAGAAGGATCAGCCCCTGCCCGATTAACGAGGCCATTCTCGAAATCCGGTTTCAGACTCGGCCCGATTTTCTCGGCGGCGCGGTTTTTGGATTGCTCTACAAGGAATTCCGCAATCAGTACAGAGACGTTCAGAAGCAGCCTGTGCTACAGATCCCGGAGCAAATGAGGACGAACGACCCGGGACTCATGTACTTGCCCGAGTACCACTTGACCGGCGGCCCGTTTAAACTGCTTATCGGACAGCGGGTCCTATCTGTCGTTGTCGCCGGAGAATATTCCGGATGGCCGGCTTTCCTTGTGCGTGTTGAGGAGGTGTTGGAAGCAGTTCGCTCGCTTGAATTCATAGACCGTTTAGAACGGCTCGGGCTCCGGTACATCAATGTCTTCGATTTCGACATATTCGATCATTCCACGCTTGCCCTCATACATGGCGGCGCCCCGCTGGAAACCAGGAGCACAAGAATCGTTTCGCGCATTGAGGCCGACGCATTTGAACACACCCTGACCGTGGCCAACGGGCTGAAAGTGCGCAACGAGAATGATGTAATCGGCGAGAGTATTATCGATATCGACACAGCGACTTCAACTGGATTGGAAGGCTTTTTTGATTCGCCGCGCTCCGTTCTGGAAGAAGCCCACAACCGCGAGAAGAAGCTATTCTTCAGCCTCTTGAGGCCAGAGTACATCGACTCGCTCAATCCAGAGTATTGAAAAGGGATCGGCCATGGTGGACGTTCAAAATGCATCAACAGGAAGCTCCATGACAGGACTGGTGCTGGGCGGGCTAATCACAGTATCCGCGGCTACAAATGCGGGCAACGCACCCGCGCTGGAATATGGAACGCCGTTGCTTTCCGAGCAATTGAGGGAATGGGAGTGGGATTCAGGACGCGTTGTGTGCGGTTCAAGTGCGATTACCACTGAACAATGGAGGATGGCGTTGACCCAGTTCGCAGGCCGAATGTTGGAAAACACGGTGGCGCCAGATCCTGAATTCGACGCGATTGTGATGGAGCATTTCTGGGACCTGGCATGATATCGGAAGGCCAGTTTGAAGAAATCAAACGGTTCCTCCCGCAATTCCTCTCGGCGGAAGCGCAAAGGGATTTATTTCGCAGCATTCTCCAGTTTCCAGACAATCTTAACAGTCGAATGTATTCTCCGGCGTTGCTGCGGGAGACCGAATTTCTCCAGGGCGATGGCGTCAAAAGCATGCCGTTTGTGTTGCTGCCAAGAACCGATTTCGGAAGGCAACCTGCGATAATCCTCTCAAATTCATGTGACTTGTCATTGGATAACAGCCGATTACTTGACCTCCGCGTGAATTATGCGCCGATACATAAGCTTGAGAAGTACGAGAACCTGCTTCGAAACCAAAAACCACGAGATTCAAATCGAATCGCGAGCCACTTGGCGGCGATTCGGAGACAGGAAGTATCACACCTGTTCTATTTGCCAGATGGGCCTGGTGGGCCGGGGTACGAAGGTCTGGTGAGATTGGATACAATTCAAAACGCATCACTGGGTGAGTTATCGACTAACCGCATTCCTCAGGACCGGTTGTTTACGTTCAGCAATTATGGCCAATACCTGTTTCTCGTAAAACTGTCCATACATCTAACAAGAATTCGTGACGGTGTCGATAGACACTGACTGCCGAGATGCTGAATCCAATTCGTGTCGCGGGCCGCTTATTTCGGGGAGTCTACACCGATTATGTCAAATCGTCAGTTACCTGATTCTGTCGCACGGCGTCCATCGTACTGGACGGCGCCATTGTTCCTGATACTGTTCGCATGCGCAAGCGCAGCCCCATCACAGACAATCCCCGAATCCATCCCCGTTTTCACCGCGGGCCAGGACGGCTACCACACTTACCGCATCCCCGCCATCATCACCACGCCCAACCACGTGCTCGCGTTTTGTGAGGGCCGCCGGGAGGGCCGCGGGGATTCTGGGCAGATCGACCTTGTCCTCAGGCGCAGTTCCGATGGCGGCGCGACGTGGTCCGATCTCTCCGTAGTCGCGTCCGAAGACGGCTATACCACCGGAAACCCCGCGCCCGTGTGGGTTCCGGAGACGGGCGAGGTGCTCTTGCTCCTTACCCGCAACCCCGCGAGCGCCCACGAAAAACGCATTCTCACGGGCGAAGACCCGCCCCGCTCCATATGGATCACGCGGAGCGCGGACGAAGGCGCAACCTGGTCCGATCCGGTGGACATCAGCGCCACGACACGGCGCGCCGACTGGCGCTGGTACGCCACCGGCCCCTGCCACGCCATCCGCCTGCAATCGGGCCGCTTACTGGTCCCGGCGAACCACTCGAAAAGCCCGGATCATGCGGACTGGTTTTCCCATGTCATCTACAGCGACGATCACGGCGCAACCTGGGCGATCGGCGGCGTCCATCAGGGCTATACCAACGAATCGGCCGTCGCCGAGCTGCCGGACGGCCGCGTTTATCAGAACATGCGCAGTTATACGGGTGAAAAGCGGCGGCGCGTGTCCTGGAGCGGCGACGGTGGCCTGACCTGGACGCCGGACCGCACGGACGAGGCCCTGATCGAGCCCGTTTGCCAGGCAAGTGTCCTCTACCTCCCCGAATCGGACGGTTTTCCCGGCGGGCTCGCTTTCTCGAATCCGGCCAGCGAAGGCCGCGAAAAGATGACTGTTCGCCTCAGCCTGGATGGCGGTGAAACCTGGGCCGCGGCACGGGAGCTCCACCCCGGCCCGAGCGCCTATTCCGATCTCGTGCTCCTGCCGGATGGCGCCCTGGGCTGCCTCTATGAACGGGGACAGGAGAGCGCCTACGAACAGATCGTCCTGGACCGGATGGCGCCGGAATCCCTGTTGGCCGGTACAATCCGGTAGAATTCCCTGGAACCGGCTGTTGCCGGACGGCGCCGCCGCCCGGTCTCTCGCAACCTTTGGACCCGGCCCAATCGGCCAATGCTGGAGTATTAATAACCATGCGAGCTTTCTTGTGTGTGGCCGCGCTTTGCGGCGTTGCCCTGTCCGCCCAGGCGGAATTCGCCGACTACCGCTTCGTGCCCCCGGCCAAAGCGGACGCCGCCGCCGCCCGGACCACCGCCCAGGCCGAAAACGCCGCCTCGCGCTACCGCCAAGAGGCCGTCCCGCTTTATCAGATTGACGACTACGCCGGCCAGCGCAAGGCCCTGGAGCAGGCGGCAAAGGGATCCGCGCTGCACGTCGCCGCGGGCGCCGATCTCGGCTGGGAGGCCGATGCGCTCTTCGAAAAGCCCGAACGCGATCAGGACGCCTGGGTCTGGCGCGCCGCGATCAGCTCGGTGGACGCCACCGCCCTCCGCTTCCAGGTCGATCTCTCCCGACTGTCCCACGACGAGACGGTCTGGGTGGTGGACATTCAGGGCGCCGGCGCCTTCGGGCCCTATACCGCGGCCGATGCGGAGCCCGGGGGACGTTGGCTCGCCACCACCGAGGGCGACACCGCCATCCTGGAGCTGCGCTCGCCCCGCCCCGAGCTGCCCTTCCTCGCGCTGGAGCGCCTTTCGCACTATTACGGGGACATCCTCCCCAAACAGACGCCCTGCCCCCTCTCATCGGACTGCGTCGATGACATCACCTTTCAGGAAGTCAGCACCGGTATCGGACGCGTCACCGTGACCGACGAAAGCGGCAACGGCGCGCTGTGTTCCGGCGCCCTCCTGAACAACGCCCTGACGGACGCCCTCGAGCCCTTCTTCCTCACGGCCGACCACTGCTTCCAGGATTTCCCCGCCACCATCCGCGCTTCCGGCGTCGAGGTTCTCTGGGATGTGCGCACCAACGGCTGCCCGGGCGCCGAACCCTCCAATGCCCAGATCGCACAAATGCCGCGCAGCACCGGAGCGTCATTCATCGCCAACAGCACGTCCCTCGACGCCATGCTCCTCACCCTCGGCAACGTGCCCATCGGAAATCTCGGGCGCGCCTGGCTCGGCTGGGACACCCGCGCCCCCCGCATCAACGACTTCGCCGCGGGTATTCACC
The DNA here is from genome assembly GCA_019637335.1 of Candidatus Hydrogenedentota bacterium. Taxonomy (NCBI): domain Bacteria; kingdom Pseudomonadati; phylum Candidatus Hydrogenedentota; species Candidatus Hydrogenedentota bacterium. Next base: position 65,374 of record JAHBVV010000031.1, read on the forward strand.
ACCCGCGGGGAACCGCCATGAAAGCGAGCTTCGGGCGCGTGACGGACATCAACGTGAATACCCAGTTCGGCAGCGGCCAGACCACCATACGGTGGAGTGACGGAATCACCGAAGGCGGGTCTTCGGGATCTCCGGTCATGTTCGACGACGGCGCGCTGCGGGTCTTCGGTATGCTCAGCAACGGAAACTTCCAGTCGTGCGCCAACAACGAGGCGCGCGTCGACCAGTATTCGTCGTTCCAGAGCTTCTTCTCCGCCATACAGGCCAGTATAAACTCGGAAAACCCGGTCACCTCGGGGCAGGCCGTCTACCGCGTCAACGGCTCGCGGGGCGGCGGATTTGAAGCGTGCTTCGCGCCGGCTCCGGCCTCCAGCCAGAGCAACGCCGGCAACGCCGCCCTGGGCGCCCTGGCCCTCCTCGCCATGCTGGGCGCGGCGCGCCGGCGGCCCTGAGCCCGGCCGGGATCAATCATTCCAATACAAAAAAGCGGGCCCGACGCCAGCACCCCTGGCGTCGGGCCCGCATGGTATTGCCTCCGATATCCGGCCCGTGTCAGCCGTTGAACGGGCGGTTGTAGCGACCGAATGTCCGCGCGCTGTCCTCCGTCATCGGGAAGCGATCCCCCGGGTACCGGATGAAGTCCACATGGCCGTCCATGTACAGCACATTCGCGCCGCCGGGCACATGATTGAAATCCGCGCTAAACGTCGAAATATGGTCCCACACGATAGGAACCTCGCTCTGGGCCCGCGCGCTGCCGCCCGGATTGTTGATATCCGTAATCAGGAAGCGCTCGATCCCCTCGCGCAGGCGGAGCAGCCGGTTGCCCCCGCTCGTCTGGGTCCCCGCGTAGGCCGCGCTCACCGTGAAATCATTGTCGCTCTGTTCGCCGTTCGTGTTCACGTTGGCCAGCGCCAGTTCACCCCACGGCGTGCTGTCCTTGAATTCCTGCTCCGAGTAGCGGCCGCCTAAGTCCGTCCCGATTGTGCCCACCAGCGGCCCGAGAATGTTCACGTCATCCATGATGAGCCAGCCCGTATAGTCGAATGGCTCTTTCAGGAACTCACACGGGTCGATCACGCCATTTTGGTTGCCGCCGCCGTCGTAACGGGCCAGCGCGGACTCAAACCGCGCCCAGGACGGACACCACGCCACATTCGCGTCGGTCAGATATTCCGGCATCAACTGCGTGCCATCGAAGATCATCGCATCGCTCAGGGTGACCCCGTCGCAGTTGAAGGTCTTCCGGCGCGGGTACTTCTCACCCGGCGACTCCCCCGCATACATCTTCATCACCAGGCCGATCTGCTTCAGGTTGTTCTGGCAGGCCGCCCGGCGCGCGGCTTCACGGGCGCGCGCAAGCGCCGGCAGCAGGATCGCCGCCAGGATACCGATGATCGCAATGACCACCAGCAGTTCAATCAGGGTAAATCCGCGCTTCAGTTTCATCGTTCCATGTCCTCTCTCGACTCAGTCAGGGCCGGGCCTGGTTAGGCGTGCCGATTGCTGTTCACAACTTTCCAAACGGCATGCCGACATTACACAACAGTTCAGGCAGTATAACAAATGCCGCTCTGCCACGCAATTGATATGTGCCGCTCGCCTTCGGGCACATAAAACCCCGCATTCGCAAGCCCCGAACGCTGGGATCGGGCCCGCGGCCCCTGCTATCATGATCCAACCCCTCACTTTGGAGTACCGCAGTTCATGGCCTTCGTCCGAAATCACAAAGTCCTCACCGTCCTCATTCTCATGCTGCTCCTCGCCGCCCTATGGTTCCGGGGGAGGCTCCGCGGACCCTACCCCGACTACGCCCTCGATTTCCTGATTCCCGAGGACATGTCCGTGGCGCCCCGGGGCCTCGAAGTCGGTGTCGGCATGGAAGATATCAGCCCCGATTTCAGCCTGTACGACACCTGGACCGACGTGAACGAAAACAGCCGCTACGACAAGGGCGTCGACACGTTCGAGGACCGCAACGGCAACGGGAAGTTTGACCCGATCTGGCTCGCGGGCTTCAGTTCAAACCGCCCGGCGAAGGGCATCAACGACACCCCCTGGACCCGCGCCATTGCCCTGCGAAACAACGGCGTCACCCTCGTCCTCGTTACTATCGACAGCGTGGGGATCTTCCACAACGACTTCATCGCGGTGCGCGAGGCGGTCAGCGCGGAACTCGGCATCGATCACATCATGTTTTCAAGCAGCCACACGCACGAGACCCCCGACACCATGAAGATATGGAGCGGGCCCGTCCCCATCCTGGGCTACGACGGGCGCTACATGGACATGGTCCGCGAGAAAACGCGCGACGCCATCGAGAGCGCCGTTCACGCCCTGCGCCCCGCCGATATGTACTGCACCACGGTCGAAATCGCGCCCGAGGGCTTCGTGAATGACTCGCGCCTGCCCGAAGTCATGGACAACACCATGTACCTCATGCGCTTCACCAAACGCGAGACCGACGAGACTATTGCGACCTTCGTGAGCTGGGGCAACCACCCCGAGGCGCTGGGCGGCAAGAACGGCTACATCACCTCCGACTTCCCCCACTGGCTGCGCGAAGGCGTGGAAAACGGCGTGCCCGATCCCGCCGGCGTGGAAGGCTTCGGCGGCATGTGCCTCTACTTCCAGGGCCAGATCGGCGGGCTCATGACCCAGCTCCACACCACCGTGCCACACCGCGACGGCCAGAAAAGCTTCCGCGACGCCTCCTTCGAAAAAGCCCAGGCCCTCGGCGAGAACCTCGCCATCGTCGCCTGCAACGCCCTTCGCAGCGACCGCGTCTGGAAAAATGAAAACCCGCGCCTCGCCGTGGCCGCGCGGACCATCCGCGTGCCCGTGCAGGGCATGTACAAGTACGCCATGATGCTCGGGCTCATCCACGAAGGCTACAAGCTCGGCCAGGGCGCGCGCACCGAGATCAACGTCATCCGCATCGGCGGCGTGCTCATGCTCAGCACCCCCGGCGAAATCTACCCCGAAATCGTCGAAGGCGGCGTCGAAGCCCTCCCCGGGCGCGACTTCGAAATTGCGCCCGTGGAAGTCCCCCCGCTCCGCGAGGAAATGGAGCGCAACGCGCGCATGGCCCTCGTCATCGGCCTGGCCAACGACCAGATCGGCTATATGGTCCCCAAGAGCCAGTGGGACGTGAAGCCCCCCTTCGTCTACGGCGACAAAGCCCAATACGGCGAATCCAACTCCGGCGGCCCCGACGTGGCCCCGACGATCCACCGGGAATCGTGGAGACTGCTGGAAGAGATGAACGCGGTGTATCCGGAGCCTGGGACATAGAATGTCTGCCGAACTTTAGCGGCACGAAGTCCAGCTGTTTCCTCCTCGTCTCAATTCGAGGCCGCAGTGGAAGCCCGGACCAATGTGAACGCAGGCGGCTCGTCGATCACTCACCAGTGGCGCGTATTTCATAAAGGGTGATACCTGGGGCCAATCGTCTCCACTGCCGACCGAGCCTATATAGGGAAAAATCCACGGTCGTGCGTGCTATCGTCGCAGTATCGAGCCATGACGATTCAATGGCGACACTACTTCATACAGCTAGAATTTTGCCGAAAACCTTAACTTGACTATTTCGATTTTGTGGTGCATGCTACATGCAGGAGAAACGAACCGGAACACATACCTTATGTTGTATGCGTAGGTTTCTGTGGCCCAACATGCGGAAGGGATTACAATCAATGTCAACCATTTTCGAGTCAAGCGATCTGTTTGAAGCCAGCATCCGACTTGAGGATGCTGCGGCTAGCCTTGCACAGATTGCGGAGACCTGTAAGCTCGATGCGACTGACACCGGGTCGCTGAAATGGGCAGGCGATCTCTTGCGGTCTGTAGACTGGGATTTTCAAAAGGATTCTCCTAGGCATATAAATCCCGATCTCGCTGTGCAGGCAACGAGTATCAGGCCGTTTTTCTATAACGTATTGATTGAATCCAGGGATCAATTCATCGCAGCCGGTATTAGTAGTGAGGAGGACGCGTTAGACTTTTTCAGAAACTTTTACGGACTGCTAAATGGCGAAAAGGCACCAAGTGATATTTCGAAGTCGCACTTGAGTCTAGCTTCCAAGTTTCTACATGAGATTTCAAGGGGATTATTACTCGAAGTTACTGGAAACTACCATGCTGGATTCGAACATCGAACGGAATTTTCCACATTCTAGCGCAAAAGGCAGGGGGTTAGAGCTTGAAAGAGACTAACTGGTGCGAGGTGCTCCTTCGTAACGAGGTTGTTCGCTGTTCTCAGAAAATTGCGAACCATGCACTTAAACTGGAGCAGGCATTGGATTTTCCAAACGAGGCTCCAGAATACTATGCGCGCCTTGTTGGTGGCACCGCAAAGACAATTCATTCTCACGCGGCTGATATACCGCCAGACTTGCTTCAAAAAGCAAACATTTTCTTGCGAGATCTGTGGGGGATTCTTCGAAATGCTGAACGCTCAAGAATCTCGGCAACTCCATGGAGTATGATTCAGTCACTGGAAGAATTCTGCAGGCAATGTGTGGATGGCTCCGACACCAGCTTTCTCATTCGGCCTCAGTGGACACGAAACTACTCTGTCCAAGTTGATGAGTGGGTATCTAAATTGCGAAATTTGATTCTCGCTTTTCGTTGTTTCCCCATCAATGAATGGGAGCAGAATACCGATGCTTGCGACCCCAATGGCCCGATTCGGAAAATATATACGATTTCTTTTCCAAGAATGGAGAGGAACAATGTTCTACTTCACTCGGCATTGGGTCACGAGATCGGTCATATAGTTTCGGAAACACACGTACAGTCTACCTTTAAGAGCGCTTGGCTTCAAGAAGAGCGTGAATTCAAGAAAGCCTTTGAAGATGACGCCAAGAGAAGAGATCCGATCTCCGGGAGCGAAGGAGAACTATTTAAGTCCGCGATCGAGGATCGAATATCTGAAAGGGTTTCTTCTGACCTCAGCGTTGCTCGCAACCTAATTGTCCAGGCATTCAGAGAACTTTGTGCGGATGCTGTGGGCTTTCATCTATTCGGCCCTGCCGCCTTCGCCGCATACTCGGAAATTGCAGCATGTGCCGATTTGGACGCCAGGCCTATGCGGCGCAACGAGTACTATCCGCCTTGGCGTTTCAGGCTTCGAACTGTTGGGAATCAAATAATCGACCAATTGGACCGCAACAAAACACACAGCAAACTTGAAGAGCCAATGTTAAGCCCGTTCGTCGAGTGGCTTCGGGTCGTCATAGAATTCTCGAGACATGAGACGGATATGCGGAGTATTGACGCAGACATCGTAACCCGGTATTCGTACCAATTCGTGAACCGGCACTTCCCTATACTCCGGGCAAAAGTAATTGAGAACCTGCCAGATGCCGTCCGATTCCCTTACGATATCGTTTCGCAGTCTTCTAAGATTCTTGAGTTATTAAAGAGACTTGAACAGGGAGTGCCACCCAATGAGATTGGCTCTTGGCCAGATACTATGCCAGCGGCACTGGCAGATATCTTGAATGCGGGATGGGCGTTCAAATTCTACAAAGCGAGTAGCAACCCAACTGAGCCAATGAACGAAGTATGTGACAATCTTTGCTTGCTCCTATTGAAGTCAATTGAATCCTCATTTGTGCAAAACAAATATCAGAACCACTTGCCCAACGAAAAGTTGCTTCAGACATGAGTACTATCACCAAAGTCGCCCTTGAAGAACGACTTAGGAACACGAATCCTGTCGAACGGCTGGTCATTACACCAATGCTGACAGTAGAGCAAGTTGGTGGGGCATCAATCGACGTTCGATTGGGAAATCAATTTATATTGTTTCACACCCATACATTTGGAGCTTTCGACAAGAAAGAATTGACGGGTAGGCTTAGGGCCGCTCAGGAACGCTTCATTGTCCCGTACGGGGGGAGTTTTGTGCTTCATCCTGGCATGCTGGTACTTGCGGCGACTCTCGAGTATTTCTCACTTCCCTACAATCTTGAATGCCAAATTGAAGGTAGATCCTCTTGGGCGAGGGTGGGTCTTCAGATCGCAACAGCGTCTACAGTTGAACCGTTATTTAAGGGAGTCGTCACGCTGGAGTTATCCAACGTCGGAACTATTCCCCTGCGACTACATCCTGGTATTCGAATAGCTCAAGCTGTATTTCACGACGCAGTTCCTTCTGTATCTTGTGTCGAGGCTCGAAAGAGAAAGTACCATGGGGCAATCGGCCCTGAGTTTAGCAAGGTCCATGAAGACAAGGACATCGAGATTTTCAGCCAGACTCTCAGCCGATGAAGAAGCACTCCAATGAATCCTATTCTATACTTCCTTGCTGCCAAATCATTACTCTTATTTTCGATGAATAGTGCCTCAATAGAAGAAGCCCCCTCCCCCCATCTCTCGGTCCCCAGCCCCGACCCCGCACTCGCGGCAATCACCGCGAAGTTCACTGACTACGACGTCATCCTCCGGCCCGACGAGGACAAGCCGGAGTGGTGGGCCGGAGCCCCATCCATCGTCCACGACGATGGCGTATTCTGGCTGGCCGCCCGCATGCGCACCCAGGAATCGACCCGCGGCCTGCGTGGATACGAAATCCGCATTCTGCGAAGCGACGACGGCGCAAACTTCGAGGCCGTCCACCGGATTAAACGCGAGGACGTGCCCATCCCCGGGTTCGAGCGGCCCGCGTTGCTGAAGGACCCCGCCACCGGCAAGTTCAAGCTCTACGCCTGCGGCCCCTTCGGCGACCAGCCCTGGAACATCATCAAGTTCGACGACGCCGATCGCCCCGACCAGTTCGACCCGAAGACCGCGCGGACCGTCATCGCGCCGCCCGCGAAGACCTACGAGCGCGACCAGTCCGTATTCGAGTACAAGGACCCCGTCATCATCCACGCCGAAGGGGCCTACCACGCCTACCTTATCGGCTACATGCGCCGCAACGAGCGTATCTACCACTACACCAGCCCGGACGGCGAAAACTGGGCCCCGGTGGGCAACCCCTACCGTTCCGTCATGGAACTCAGCGGCTGGCACGACTTCTTCATCCGGCCGTCATCCGTCCTGCCGCTCGGCTTCGGCTATCTGTTCGTCTACGAAGGGAGCAGCACCAAATGGTATGACCCGGTGTACAACGTCTGTACGGGCCTCGGCTTCACCTTCGACCTGCACCACATCATCGACCTGACCCCCAACGGCCCGCTGGCCGTCAGCACGACGCCCAGCGAACACTTCGCGACCTGGCGCTACTCCTCCTGGATCGAAGTCGGCGACGAGATCTGGGTCTACGCGGAAGCCACCTGTCCCAACAACACCCACGAAATTCGCCGCTACCGGATTGCGAAATAGGGACTCCCAGGGCGGGGAAAGCGTGTAGCCCGGGCCGATTTCGCGTTTGACCCGGCGGGCCGCATCTGCCATGCTGGCCTTCCAACCACGAAAGGAGGCCGCGGGCGTGGGTGTCGATTTCGTACAGGACCGCGATTGCCGCGTAAAGCGCGAACTGGGGCTTGATCGGCTCGTGGGCCTGCTCAAGTCGAGAGGCCAGGCCGCCATGCTCGCGCGCAAGCTGGAGGAGAGCGGCGAGGATCCCGAAATGGCGACCATCCGGCGGGTGGTGCTCTACCCGAGCGGCCCGGTGGAGGAAGAGGTGCGCATGGCGGACCTGATGAAGGCCGGCGCCGTCCTGGAGCCCTTCGCCCCCCTCTGCGAAGGATGCACCGCGAATTTCCGAGAGGCCCCCTTCGGCTGCTGCGGCTACCTGAACTATCCGATAAGCAACGCCGAGGAACAGTGGCTCATGGGGCGCCTTCCGTCTTCAACCTCCTGCGTGGCATGGATTTACCTCCGCGCGGTGTTGCGCGAGCTGAAAATCGACGGCGCCCCCGTGGCGCGCCTGCGGGGCGAACTGTATTTCGAACGCGACGAGCCCGTCGTGCGCACGTGGGACACAGGCGGAGAACAAATCGCCGTCACGTCGGATCAGATCCTGCACTTGCTGTTCTATACGGGCCCGGTCAGCCCCCTGCAGGCCGTCTTTGTTGCACTCTTCACCGGCCTCATCCCCCACGACATCTCCCCGGAGGAAATGCAGGTGATCGTGCAGGATACGCCGGCCATGCAGCATCACCTCGCGCTGCCGCCAGATACCGTGGCGCTGCTGGAGGATACGCAACTGGGTACCTTTCTCATGGCCCTGATGAGCGCCGCAATCAACGAGGAAATCCTTCTTATCGACGCGTGACGCCACGTCCCGGGATGCGGTTTTCAGGCAAATTCATGACCCTTCGGGACAACTGGACAAGCTCCGCCGTTGTGATATAGGATCCTCATTGCCTGACTTGTGCGGGTAATTGTGCTTCAATCAACATGGAAAGGGTTGTCAAGATGAAAAAATCCTGGTTAGCATTCTTGAGCTTGGTGCTGGTTGCCGCGTTCACCGGTTGCGGTGGCAGTTCGGAATCGGCGGCGCCCGGTGACGGCGGAGCCGGCGGCCGCGACCGTGACCGTTACGAAGAGCCCGCCGAAGCGCCGGCGGAGGCGCCTGCGGAAGCGCCGGTTGAAGCCCCGGCTGAATAACCTGGAAAAGGGCCTCACGATGAAAAAAGCATTGGTTAGTTGCTTTTGTCTGGCGCTCGCCGCGGCCTTTGCGGGCTGCGGTAGTGGCGGCGGAGAGGCCGTCGATACCGCTCCACCGGTTTCCCCCATGGAGGAAACCCCGACGCCTTCGATCGAGGGCAGCGCGCCCATCGTGATCGAGGAACCCGCCCCTGAAGCCGCGCCCGCCGAAGAGGTGGCCCCGGTCGAAGAGGCGGCCCCGGTCGAAGAGGCGACGCCCGCCGAAGAAGCGGCCCCGGCCGAAGAAGCGGCGCCCGCAGAGAACGGCGAGCCGCAGGCGGCAGTGGAACCCGCACCGATGGTGGATGGCCTTACCGGCTCCAAGTGGACCTACAACGAGATTGAGTTGGAATTCCGCGAGGGTGGCAAGGTGCACTTGAAGGGCGGCCCCGTGGCAACGTTGGCGCCCGGCGGTTTGGAAGCCCCCTACACGTTGGCCGATGGCGAACTTTCGGTTGATGTGTTCGGGCAGGTGTTCGCCGGCACGTGGGACGGAAGCGTCCTGCAAGTCGCGGGTGAAACCGCTACGAAGGTACAGTAAGCCAACCATATTGTTGTTACGTATCGCCGAACGGGCGGCCTCCAGCGTGAGGCCGCCCGTTCGCATGCCTCCCCGATACCGGCCCAACCACCAGCCAAAGGCACTCCGCCATGCCCAACTTTGACGCAGAGCGTCTTATCGAAACCCAGCAGATCGAAGCCCGGCTCCGCGAGGTATACGCAACCGTATACAGCCAGCGGCAGCCGATTGGCCGGATCGAATATTGCGTTACGGGCCCGGGGCTCGGTCCGGAGCGCGTCCCGGCGGCGGGCTGGCAACCCTTTTCCGTGGGAGACCGCTGGGGCGGCTACGACCAGACCACCTGGTTCCGCATGACCGCCCGCATCCCCAAGGCTTTTCAGGGTAAGCCCGTTGTCGCGCTTATCCGTCCCTCCGGCGGGCATTTCGAACCGGGCATCCCCTTTCTCTCGGCGGCGGGAGAAGCCCTGGCCTTCATCAACGGCGCCCCGGCGCAGGGCCTCGACAAGAACCACGACGAAATCTTCCTGGCGAAGAAGGCCCGGGGCGGCGAGGCATTCGAACTTGCTATCGAGGCCGTGCCCAGCACGCGCATCGACATCGAGCACCACTTTCAGTACGCCGATCTCGCCGTGCGCCATCCCGAGGCCTGGGACCTCTACTGGGATATCCTCGTGCCGCTCAAGGTCTACAAGGCGATCGGCAGCGGCTCCGCGCTAGCGCGCCAGCTCTTCGATGTGCTCATGAAGGCCATCCGCCTGGTCGACCTGCAGCATGCGGGCGCCCCGGAATACTTCGCCTCCTGCGCGCGCGCCAGCCGCTTCCTCAATAAGGAGCTCCCCCGCTTCGAAAGCACGGGCATGGGCCGGCTCACGCTGGTTGGCCACTCGCACATCGACACCGCCTGGCTCTGGCCGCTCCGGGAAACGCGCCGAAAGGTCGGGCGCACGTTTTCCACCGTCCTCGCACTGATGGAGCGTTACCCCGAATACCACTTCTCGTGCAGCCAGCCCGAACTCTACATGTACGTGAAGGAGCACTTCCCGGAACTCTGGAAGCGCATCAAGCAACGCGCGAAGGAAGGGCGCTGGGAGCCTTGCGGCGCGCCGTGGATCGAACAGGACAGCAACATGCCGAGCGGCGAGTCGCTGGTACGCCAGTTCCTATACGGCAACCGCTTCTTCGAGCGGGAATTCGGCATGCGATCCCGCACCGCGTGGCTGCCCGACGCCTTCGGCTACCCGTGGTCGCTTCCCCAGATCCTGAAGCAATGCCAGATCGACACCTTCGTCACCACCAAGATCGATTGGGGCACGTTCACGAAGTTCCCGTACAGCCTCTTCCAGTGGCAGGGCATCGACGGCACACGTATCCGCGCGCTTATGCCGCCCATGAACTACAACGGCAACCCCGTGCCCGAAGACCTCATTTCCCAGTGGAACCTCTTCAAGCAGAAGGAGAAAGTGGAGGAGCTTCCCTTCGCCTTCGGCTGGGGCGACGGCGGCGGCGGACCCACGGCGGAAATGCTGGAGCATGGCCGGCGCCTGAAGAACATGATCGGCGTCCCCCGCTGCGAATTTGGCCGCACGCAGGACTCCCTCGACCGCATAGCGCAACAGTGCCCGGACGAAGCGCTGCCGATCTATAACGACGAGCTCTATCTGGAGCTCCACCGCGCCTGCCAGATCACCCAGGCCCGCACGAAGCGTTTCAACCGCAAGATCGAGGTCGCGCTGCACGACACCGAGTTCCTCGCCTCCCTGGCGCACCTCAACGGCGCGCCCTACGATGGCGACGGGCTCTGGAACGCGTGGCGCATCCTGCTAACCAACCAGTTCCACGACATCCTCCCCGGATCCTCCATCACCGAGGTCTATACCACGGCGGAAAAAGAGTACGCCGGGGCGCTCCAGACCGCGCTCGACATCCGCGCGACCGCGCTGCCCGCCGTGCTGGCCGGCATCGACACCAGCGGACCGGGGACGCCCGTGATCGTCTTCAACACGCTGTCGTGGGTGCGCTCCGACATCGCCGAGGTTTCTGTTGCGCTGCCCCGCGGCGCCTTCCATGTTGTGGGCCCGGATGGAGAGCCTGTTCCGAGCCAGAAAATCGGCAAAGACCAGCTGATCTTCGAGGCGCACAATGTGCCGCCGCTCGGCCACGCGGTCTTCCGCGTCGTTCCGGGCAAGGGCCCGGCCCTGCCGCCTTCCGCCCTCGCGGCGAGCGAGACGGTGCTGGAGAACCGCACGCTCCAGGTGAAAATGAACGGCCACGGCGAGTTCACCCGGGTCTACGACAAGCAGGAAGAGCGTGAGGTGCTCTCCCGGGGCGCGCGCGGCAACGTGCTCCAGCTCTTTGACGACCGACCCTTCGACCACGACGCCTGGGACATCGACCACAACATCGACGAGGAACCACAGTGGACGCCGGGCAAGGCGCAGTCGATCCAGGTGGTCGAGGAAGGGCCCGTGCGCGCCGTGGTGCGCGTGATCCGTAAAACCGAGCGTAGCACCATCACCCAGGACATCACCCTGTATGCCATGCTGCCCCGGATCGACGTGCGGACCAGCGTGGACTGGCGCGAAAAGCGGGTGCTGATGAAGGTGGCCTTCCCCGTCGACATCCTCTGCCATCGCGCAACCTACGCCATCCAGTACGGCGCCATCGAACGCGCCACCCACGCCAGCCGGGAGCATGAGCGCGCGCGATTTGAGGTCACCGGGCACCACTGGGCCGACCTCTCCGAGGGCGACTACGGCGTCAGCCTCCTGAACGACTGCAAATACAGCTACGACATCAAGGAGAACGTCATGCGGCTGTCTCTCCTGCGCGCGCCCGTCCACCCCGACGAGCACGCGGATCAGGGCGAGCACGAAATGACCTACAGCCTTTACCCGCACGTGGGCGACTGGCGCTGCGGCACGGTGCAGCAGGGCCACGAACTCAATGTTCCGCTGATCGCGCTGGCCAAGGCGGGCCAGGGAACCTCCCGGGCCGCCTCGTTTGCCAGCATCGATGCGGAAAACATCATCATCGACCATATCAAGAAGGCCGAGGACTCCAACGCCCTCATTGTGCGCCTTTACGAGAGCTGCGGCCAGCGCGGCCCCGCGGAACTGGTGTTCGCGCGCAAACCGAAATCCGTGGCGATCTGCGACATGATGGAAGAAAACGACGCCCCGGTCTCGGCGAAGAACCACGCCGTGCCCCTGTACTTCACGCCGTGGGAGATCAAGTCGATCAAGGTGACGTTTTGAGGTGTGACGGCGGCGCGCCGATCCGGTAGAGCACGCGCCCGTCACCCTCTACCACCGCCTCCAGCGGAATCTGCATAAAAGACGGCGCGGCCACGTAGTACACGTCGTACTTCTTCGCGAGCGCGCGCCATTCCGCCGCGTCCTTCGCGGGCCAGACTTCCTGCCACGGGCGATCGGGCAAAGAGACGCCGGGATCGAGCGATATGCCGTAGAAATCCTCAAAGATCGCGTTCACGGCGGGCGCGAGTTCCGGGCGGTACCCGCAGAAGAGCAGCGTCGCCATGTCCGCCAGCACGGGATGTCCGAACTTTGCCTGCTCGCCCACCTGCATGTACGGTACGGCGATCATCGCATCGGCAGCGTTCTGTTCCGCCAGGTACGCCGCTGCCTCGCGGTGAAACGCCGTGCGCGGCAAGTGCTCCCGTCCCCGCCACTCCGCCGCCGTCACGCGGAACAGCAGCAGGATGGATAGCGCCGCCGTCGCCACCTGCAGCGCGCGGATGGATATCCGGTCCGCGCCGCCGGCCCAGCCTATGGCGACGCCCGCCGCCACGCACGCCGCCCCGAATTGGTGGTAAAGCGCCAGCAATACGGTGATCGCCGCCGCAAACGCAAAGGCGACGCGCCCGTGCAGGATTCCCGCGCGGCGCGCCGCCACAATCGCCGCGCCCCCGGCGCCGCCGGCGAGCAGGAAGAAGAGGTAGGCGTTCGGGGTGACGTAACGCGCCAGCATCTCCGGCCCCGCGGCCAGGTGCAGGAGCGGCGCCACGAGCGCCACGAGAAACATCAGCGGCAGAAACAGCGGTATCCGGTTGTCCCGATCGTAGCCAAACGCGAGGAGCAACGGGATCAGCACCGGCGCGACATGGTTCATCAGGCGGTAGGGAAGCCAGCCCACCAGCAGGAAGGGAACGTCCGCGCCCAGGGAAGCGTGCGCCGCCATAATCCCCCAGACGATAGCGCAGACGGCGGCGCAGTAGACCAGGCCCCAGGTCCGCGCCGAGGACAGCAGCGGCGCGCCGTTGCGATGTCGGTTGATGTGGTGCAGAATCATGCCGCCCGCCGCCGCGAGGGCCGCCGCAAGCAGCACGAGGTGTCCCGTGTCCACCGGCAGCGCCCGGTGGGTGGCGTGGTGCGCCATATACGTGCGCCACAAAACCATGGGATCCGCAGTCGAGTGGTAGGGCCCGCCCGCGGGCGGAGGTTCCGCCGTGTACCACAGCCAGCCCGCGAACAGCGCGCTGATCAGGCCCCCCGCCACCGCCCAGCACGCGAGCCGTGCAAAGGCCCGGTATTCGCGCGCGTAAAGTATGTACAGGGCGTAAAGCGCGGCGGTGACGGCCAGCGGTGGTGTCTGGCCGATATGGACCGCCGGCGCCAGGCCGATCAACAGGCCCGCCAGGCGAAACCGGTGGTCCAGCAGCGCCCACAAGGCGAAGAGTACGTAGCCGAGACCGACCGCGCCGTTGGAGAACGCATCGGGCCACACGGCGACCGGGTAGGTGCTGTAGAAGGTCGCATGCGCGCCCAGCAACACGAGGAGCGCCGCGGCGTGCCCTACAATCTGCCGCCCGGAGAAAAGGGCGCCAAGCAGAAACACCGGAACCGCCACGGACGCGAGGTACAGCCAGTTGCGCAGCAGGTTGGCGAGGAGCGGGCCGGGCGCGAATTCCATCAGCGCGGCGAGCGCGTAGGTCTGGAGGCTGAAGAAGCCCCCCAGGTACTGGCGAAGGGGGTGGCCTTCGGGATAGACGACCTGCCCCAGAATCACCTGCGCGAACTCGTAGTTCTCGTCCCAGCGCACCCCCCGCAGCAGGACCGCAACCAGGGAATACGCGATCCAGAACAGGGCCCCCGCCAGGTATGGCCGCTTGGAAAGCGGTTTCTGAAATCCCGGTACGGCCATTCCTGAGTTCTTCCAGCGGCGCGCTGCCAATGCGGCCTTGATGGAACTATACTGGGCAATGCCGCGCGCCCCATTCAAGATTGTATCCGCCCCGGCCCTTCGGGGGTATAATGGCGCCCGCGGCAGGTGGCGGCCGCACCAGATGTTCGACAGGGAAAGGACCGCACCCGGGTGACCATTGACAAGAAGATCTACCGCACGCGCTTTGGCGCCGAGGAAATGGGCGGGCGCATCGAGCTGTGGCAGGCGCTGTGCGCCTGCTGGTTCGCGCGTTACTTTCCGCGCGACGCCGTAACCCTCGATCTCGGCGCCGGCGCCTGCGAATTCATCAACAACATCCCCGCCGCCAGAAAGTTTGCCGTCGACCACAACCCGGATGTGCGGCGGCATGCCGCGCCGGATGTGGAGTGCATCGTGGCCGAGCTTGCGGAGGGGTTGCGCACGATACCGGACAAGACCCTCGATCGCATCATGGTGAGCAATGTATTCGAGCACCTGCCCGACCGCCAATACCTATACGAATGCCTTGCCGAGGCCCACCGCGCCCTGAAAACCGGCGGCAAGATTATCGTCATGCAGCCCAACATCCGCGTGGTGAAAGAGCGCTTCTACGACTACTCCGACCACAGCCTGCCGCTCACGGAGAAGGGCATGGCGGAGGCCCTGTCGGCCAACGGCTTCGATCTGGAGGAAGTGCGCGCGCGCTTTCTCCCGTACACCACCAAAAGCCGCTACCCCAAGTGGCCGTGGCTGGTGCGCCTGTATCTCCTGTTTCCCCCCGCCCACTACTTCCTGGGCGGCCAGATGTTTCTGGTGGGCCGCAAGGACGGTTCGCTCCACGATTCGGATTGATTCCCGGCCATCAAGCGAGGACCCCATGGACGCCGACATCTTCCTGTATAAGTTGAAGACGATTCTGACCTACCTCGACCTCGCCCAGCGAATGAGTGAGATTGAGGGCTACCTGCTCGATATTCACGCCTACACGCTGATGATTCTCGCGAACGAGGGCCCCGGTTCCGGCGTCATCGTCGAAATCGGCAGCTTCATGGGCAAATCGACCACTTGCCTGGCGCTTGGCTCCAAGAGCGCGCACCGCGAACCCGTCTACGCCGTGGATCATTTCACCGGTTCGCCGGAGCACCAGAAGGGCGCCCCCTGTGAAAGCGCGGATCTGGTGGAGCACGGCACGACCTACCATCGCTTCCAGGAAAACATCGAGAAGGCCGGCATCGCCGATTACGTGCGCCCGATACGCGCCGCATCCGCGGACGCGGTCCAGGGCTGGAACCAGCCCATCCGCCTGCTCTTTATCGACGGTGATCATTCGTACGAGGCCTCAAAACTCGATTTCGAATGCTGGTCCCCCCATGTCGTGCCCGGCGGCGTTATCGCATTTCACGACATCGGCCACTTCGAGGGGGTCACGCGCTTCTACAACGAGATGCTCCGCGATTCGGCAAGTTATCGTGAGGTCGTGCAAGTAACCGGAATCGCGGTCGTCGAGAAGCTGGCGTAGCCCGCCTCAACGGAATCCCGGGATCTCGTACAGATCGATCCCGTCCCCGGCCACCCGCACCGGCAGATGAAGCGGGTGAAAATCCTTGCTGATGACATACCGGAAGCCATACGCCCGCGCCAAATCCCGCCACTCGGATTCGCTGCGCCGCCGCCACAATTCCCAGTCATACCAGTTTCCATCCCGCACGCCGTACAGGTCGGCATAGATCCGGGCCACGGTCGCCGCCACCTCGGGCATATACCCGATATGCTGCCGCGTTTCGAATGTCGCGATGACCGGCTGTTCGAGCACCATCTGGTAGTGTTCGTCGAGCGGCGTCAACACGACGTCCCCCGGATCGGCGTGCGCCTTGAGATACGCGGCCGCGGCCGACTCGAAATCCGAGACGGGCAGGTGCTCGCGCGTTCGCCATTCC
This sequence comes from Candidatus Hydrogenedentota bacterium, assembly GCA_019637335.1. Lineage (NCBI taxonomy): Bacteria > Pseudomonadati > Candidatus Hydrogenedentota > Candidatus Hydrogenedentota bacterium. Next base: position 81,595 of record JAHBVV010000031.1, read on the forward strand.
CGCTGAAAAACCCCGGCCAGTACCGCCGCCGCCAGCACACACCCTACCCCCGCCATCCCGGCGCGCGGAACACGCCGCACGGTGGGCGCAACCCACGCTGCCAGCATCCTGAGCAACGCGCCGGCCAAAATCCCCGCGAACGCCACCTGGTGATACCACGCCAGCGCGAGCAACCCCACCCCCAGGGTGAGTGTCCATCCCGTTCGGAAACGGGTATCCGCGCCGGCCACGCGCCAAAGCCAGGGCAGCGCGCCGCCCGCCGCCAGGAAGAGCGCAACCTCCGGAAGCGCCAGATAGCGCGCGGCCCAGTCTGGCGCGATTGCTTCCCAGAGGGGGAGCAGCGCCACCCACGCCAGCGCGGCGGCGAGCAACAACGGCTGCGAATAGCGGCGATCACGCCCGCACCACGCGCACGCGCCGCACAACACCAGCAGGGCCGCGTGCGCGGTGAAGCGGTACGGCATCCAGACGACCGCCAGATACGGAATGGCCTCGCCCAGGGTGCGGTGGAGTAGCTGAACGCCAACGACCGCCAGCAGCGACACGAGGCAGAACACGAAGAACGGAAACGCCGCCGCATGCCTCCAGGGTTTCCTCGCCTCGCGCCAGGCCAGCGGCGCGGCAAGCACAAGAAACCCCATCATCGCCACCAGGCTGTTGCCCAGCGGGCCGAAGCGCGGCCAGTCCACCGGCGCGCGGTGCATGTCTTCGTGGGTTACGTAGGCCGCCCAGACCGCCTGGCCGTCCTCGCCGCCGCGATATACGCCCTCCTCCGAAGGCGTCGCGCGCCACGGGCTGTACGCCGCCGCAAACACCGCGCAGCACAGGAGCCCCCCGACCGCCGCCCAGGCAAACCGGATCGCCGCGCGCCGGTTGCCTTGCCGCCACGACCACGCCAGCCAAACGCACGCCGTAACCAGAACCAGCGGCCACTGCCCGACATGCACAAGCGGCATCAAACCGAAAAGCAGCCCCGCCAGCCGCGGCCAGCCCGCCCCCATGGCCGCGATCACCCAGAGCGACCACCCGATGCCGATCATGCCGCTCGTGGCCTTGTTCGCGAACGCGACGACGGGCCAGTAGCTCTGAAAGACCGCCGGGGCGCCCGCCACGCTCAAGGCCGTGGCCGCATGGGCCGGAAAAGCCCGGCGCCCGGACAGCAGCCACGTGATCCCAAAGAGCGGCAGGTGCGTCGCCATGTTCGCCAGAGCCTGCCGCACGCCACACACCGCCGCCGCGCTGTCGGTCAACCAGAGCAGCGCCGCCGAGGCGACATAGTGAATCGAAAACGCGTTCCGGTACCAGACGTCATGCGGGTGTCCGCCGGGGTAGGGCGTAATGCCGAGCAACACCTGCGCCCGCTCGAAGCCTTCCTCCCACCGAACGCCGCGCACGGCTACCGCCAGGGCGCATACCGCCGCCCAGAAGGCCAGACCGCCCCAGAAGCGCCACGCGGGACCCGCAAACGACCGTCCGGTCCGGATGCGCTTGCCGCTCTGCTTGCTCGAATGGCCCAATGCCAAGTCTCCATCTCGCGCATCCGGCCACAAACCGGGCCGGTCCGCCTGCTACAGCATCCGCTCCAGTACCGGCTCCGCCACGGCGCGCCACGTGTGCGCCGAAGCAAGCAGCCGATCCTCGAAGGCGGCCCGGTCGTCCGGCGCCGGGAACTCGAACCCGATCAGCGCGCGGCCCACCTGCTCGCCGGTATACGTGTAGTTGAAGTAACAGATGCTGCCCGACTCCAGATCGTGCAGGAATTCGCGCAGGGCCCCGGCGCGCTCGGGAAATTCGAACGTAATGAAGTACGGATGCTGAAAAAGGTGCGGCTCGTAGTGAATGATCCGGAATTCCACATCCGGCTCCGATGTAACGTCCTCGTGCGGGATGTGCTGCTCGTTCAGGCGCGCCTCCAGCACCTGAAGCGCCGGCGGCGACGCCTCGAACCCGATCACGGGCCACGCCGTCTCGTCCGAAACCTTCCCGAACTGCACCTCGATGATGTTGATGCCGTCCAATACGTTGTCCAACAGGTGCAGCAACCCGCCCGGCGCCTCGGGCATCCGGAACCGGAAATACTTGCGCCGCGCCGCGCCAATGCCCGCGTGGTGCGCGATCCACGCCAGTTGCTCAAAGTCGACGTTCGCGCCACAGAGCACCGTCAGCACCCGTTTCCCGCGCGCGCGCTCCCGCTGTTTCATCAGGCCCGCAATGCCCATGGCCCCCGCCGGCTCGGCGATGCACCGGGAGCAATCCCAGAGCGCCTCGATGGCCGCCGCCACCTCCTCGTTGGTCACAGTGATGAACTCATCGATCAACTCTGCGCAAAGGGGATAAGTAAGCGCGCCGGCCTGCCGCACCGCCGTGCCGTCGCAGAAAACATCCACGTACTCCAGCGACACCGGCCTGCCCGCCCGCACCGCGGCCGCCATGCTCGCCTGGTCAACCCCCTCCACGCCCACAATCCGGATGCCGGGAAAGTACGCCCGCAGCCAGCACGAAACCGCCGCCGCCATGCCGCCGCCGCCGATCTGCAGGTACGCCAGATCGAACGGGCCTTTGCCGCTCATGACTACCTCATCCGCGAGGGTGCCCTGGCCGCCCATCGTCACCAAATCGTCATACGCGTGAACAAACACCTGGCCCGATGCCCGCGCATGATCCCCCGCCGACGCCGCCGCGTCGCTGTAGGAATCGCCCGTCAAGACCACCTCCACATACTCGCCGCCATGACGCCGGACCTCGCTCCGCTTCATGCGCGGCGTCGAAACCGGCATGTAAATGCGCGCGTGAGTGCCCAGCGCCCGCGCCGCCAGCGCCACGCCCTGCGCGTGGTTCCCCGCCGACGCGCACACCACCCCCGCCGCCCGCTCCTCGGGCGACAGCACCGCCATCCGGTTGTAGGCGCCCCGCCACTTGTACGCGTGAATGGGCGACAGGTCCTCCCGCTTGATGTACACCTCGGCCTCGATCGGCAGGCCCAGCCGTTCGAGCGGCGTGGGCTGGCCGGCGGCGTAGACGCGTTGCCGCGCCATGAGGATTTCCTGAAATAGACGTTCGCGCAGTTCCATGTTCCCTTCCCGTGGTTGACGCCGTAGTATAGCGCAACCCGGCCCGCCGCCCCGCTCCGGGGCCAACGCGTCAAGGCGCCCGCACTGGATCCGGGTACCCGGATCATGAATCCCCCGTTCCACCCGGCATTGGGCCGTGATATCGGCATTCGCACCGACATCCGCCATCCTTCGGCTTCGCCGGGCAATGCGTTCGGCTTGCTCCCGCGGCCGTCGCGGATTGGCATTCACCTCGGACGTTCACCCTGCGCCAACGTGGCTTGGCCTTCCAGGCTGAGGCAGCGTGAGCGGCGGGCTCTAACAGCCCACTGACCCCATAAACACAACGTCAGCATCCCAGGGTGAGACTTTATTCCCTCCATTCGTGTGAATTCGTACTACCATCCGTCATCTTCTTGTTTTCTTGGCACGTTTATTGGAGAGTCAGGCGGTAATCCTTTCATACAATCAGGTTACGTAGCCGAAACGCGGGTTCGATATTCGGCCCCATCTATCAGCGATGTTTTAAGAAATCACCCCGAAGGGGCGCGGCAGCTTCGATCCCCGGGCAACGTCCGGAGTTAACGGAATAGGTTTCCTGTAAGCCCTGAAAGGGCGGCGGAGTTCTCTCCCCTGCGCTGAACTGCGCTGTCCGACTTCGGCGCATCTTCGACCCTTTCAGGGCGTATCCAATCCGCGCCGGTCTTCCCAAGGCGATGCCTCTATGCTGCGCTGGCCCTTCGGGCCGACAACACCCGCTCAAACCAGGCGTCATCGCTCAATTTCTTTGTGCTCTTTGTGCGCTTTGTGGATCCAAATCCGATCCACCACGCGCATCGATCTCGCATCCCGACCCGGATCGCCTCCTTACGCTTTGGCACGGAGAATTCGCCTTCAAATGCGCTCTCTCTTCGTACCCTTTGTACTGGCTCATCCGGTTTGAGCGTACGGGATTATTCATAGGCGTTTCTCCGTGCCCGAACTATCCGGGACCGCGAATGTATGCCC
>JAHBVV010000032.1 GCA_019637335.1 Candidatus Hydrogenedentota bacterium
GTGGGTGGGCGAGGTGTTTCGGGCTATTGCCCAAGACTGCGTATTCCGGTCGAGTCGGCCACCGATTCCGCTGGGAGTCGGTCCGTGAATCCGCTCCGGGGCGGCCGGCCGTTCCGGTGTCGGTCGGCCACCTCTCGGAGCGAAGCGACGATGGTGTTGGCGTTAGCGGTCGTTGGCTGGCTCGGAGAGCTTGCCTTTGGCCGTTTTTCTCATGGAGTCGCCCTTGAGGTCGAGGAAGTCCTTCGGCGTAAACGCACTGCCTGGACCGGACCGATGCGCGCGCGCAAGTATTTTGCCTTCAATAGTTTGCATGGGTATAGTTACTCTTGCCTGTCCCGAATTATAGCGCGAATTCGGGACAAAGTGAAGTGGCGCGAGCACTTTAGATCAGAATGGAGGCGTGGGTTGAGCACGCCGCACCTTCGGACGTCCGAACCGCTGCCCTCGAGCGTCTATTCTGGTTACGATATGCCAAAATCATGTGTTGGGTTTCGTTTACACCCAGCCTTTTCCGGCCGTCCACATCTTGTTGAAGTCACCGGGGTGCGCGGCAGCGAAGAGGGGCAGGGAGAGGAATTCGATCAGTTCCCGGTGTACGGCCACAAAGTCATTCTCGCGATTGTCCGGCAGGCCTGCGCGCTGGAGAAACGCGGCCCAGAGGTCGCGTTTGTCCGTTCGTTTTGGGAAGGTTTCCCACAGGCACGCGGGTATTTCTTTTGGGAGGTCTGTTTTCCGACGCTCGAAGGTCGCGTGTATGGCCTGGCACAGGGTGGGACCGTCGAAGTCAAATTCGCGTGCGAGCACACACAGGTCGTAGAAGTCCTTCATTCGGGTATTGAGCACGTCAAGAGAAACCATCGCCTGAAGCTTCTCGGCTATCACGGTTTCACGCGGGTAAACGCGGATGTATGGCGCGGGCAAGGAGGAAAGGAGCGCCGTATATTCCGCCTGCTGAGGTTCGGGGGTGATGGCGTCGCCGAATCCAATGTCTATCTGCAATGGGATGCGGGCGTTTTGAAGATGGGCCACGAGTCTGATGCGCTGACCGTTGTACTCGTGCTCGACACGAATCTCCTCGACATGGATGGACTGTTCATCGAAGATCAGACCGTCCGGAATCACCTCCATGCGGCAGATGTCGCGGATGACTTTTCCGAGTGCTTCGGGGGATGGCTCGCCAAAGCCCAGCAAGTCGAGATCGCGTGTAGGGCGGTGCGGTTTATGGGACCAGAGCGCAAAGAGCCGCGCTCCCTTGAGGACGAAAAGCTCCGCGTGTTTCGATTGGCTCAGGCGGTAGAGGAAGCGTTCCGTGGCGAAGGCCGCAAGGAGCAGATTGAAGTCCGAGCCGTCGGGCCTTGCCAGATTGCGGAGACGTTCGCGAATGGAGGCGGGCATGTTCTTTGGCGGCGGGGTCATTGAAGCATCTCGATATAGGGCTGTACGACCTTGGTAACTCGGCAAATGACGGCATATTTCACGAGTTCCGGCACGGTCGCCTTTTTTTGCGCCATGGCATCCCGCAGGGCTTCCACCGCCACGTCGCGTCCGATTCTGCGCCGATGGCGGAAGCAGTCGATCACGGTGCGGGCGGGGCTGGTGATACGAACGGGGACACCATCAACCAGGTGTTCCTCGATGCCTTCGGTGAGGGCTTTCCCGGAAAAGCGAACCACCTCAAAGGACAGTTCGGGGATGTGGGGGCGTCTGGCCTTGGGGTGCAGCGCGATCCAGATTGTGGCCGGCAGTTGGGTCGTAAGTTCATGGAACCGGAGCGCGGAAAGCAGGCAGATGATCGCGCCCGTCGTCCGTTTCGTGATAAGCGCGAAGTCGTGGTTTTCCGTTGGCGACGTTTCCGGATGAGCATAGAGTCCGCGTCCAACGCGGACCAGCCGTCCGGAGCGATACAGGACGGCAAGTACATGCCGCGGTATCCCGTGCTTTTCCAGATCGCGGGGGCGCAGAATTCCCTGCTCTTTGGCGAGGGCAAGTACCCGGTCCGATGGTGAAATCATTTCGCCCATTGTTTCATTTCGTCGTTAATGGCCACTAAGTATCCGACGTTTTGTAACACATTCTCGACGTGTAATGCAAAAGAGCAGATCAAGGCCGTGTCCTTCCTGAGCCATGATCGGCTGCAAGTAAGAAGGGGTGGTGGTTTGGGGTACTGGGCATAGTGCGACTCCAAAACTTCGACCGGAGGCCTCGCATGCCCGCCACTTCACCGTTTCTTGCCCGAATCCCGCCGAGAATTTTCCCTATTCAATGCGCCGCCGCCTTGGTATATTGAGGCGCGCGGACCCTTCGGGGTCTGCCATAGCCAATGCGCTCAACGGCGTGGCGGCATCATTCAAGTGGGCTGGCGACCCGGCAAACCCGATCCAGCCAATCGGGCTAAGGGGGCGGACTTCATCACCCGCCATAGCCAGACCCGTAGAGCCGGATGCGTGGAGACGCGCTTGTCCGGTTCGATGGAGGCTTGCCGGCGTAATCCTCCTGGCCCGTCCCCCTGCGGGGCGCGCGAGGAGAGTAATCCCGGCATTCTATCCAATAGCGATTGCCTTGAAGCAGGGCGACGCGGACACGCCTCGGTGGAGCGCATGCGCGCCATGCGTTCCATCGGGGCGGTGTTGGTCCAAGCCGGTGCGCGGCGTACTTCGGACGTCCGAAGTTGCGCCGCAAATCCGCCCAGGGGGTTCGTGACTACAGGGCGCAAGCCCCAGGTTCGTTCAACCTGCGCTGGCGTGGGGAGCGCCCGTCCTGGCGACAGGCGGGCTCGGGTCTTTGAAAGGGCCCGGCGACCGGCGAGAAAAAGCCGGCGGCGAATAGCTCAACCATGAGAGGGGCGAAAGCCCTTGCCAGTAAGAATCGCGCGAGACGGCGCCGAACCGCGAAAGGCTGTGACCGGCGGGTAAGGGGGAGCTTCTTACTTCTGCCCCCTGAAATCGCCTCCTTGCATGCAATGCACGGGGCGGAAACTGCAACGGGACGGGAGTCCCGCTGTACGGTCATTGGCTCCGGGGGATAACACCCCCTAGCAACGTGACGCGTGATTTGTGGATCAATACTAACGCGGGAACCGCTGAGGCGGCCGGGGTGATGCCCGGCGCCTGGCCCTTTCAGCCAGGTAATTGAAATGCCTCAGTGGGGGAGTGGGGTCCGAGTAGAAGTCGAAGGTTTCGAGGGTGCGGGCGGCAAGGCAGTCGCACGCGCCCTGGTGTGTTTCCGGGTGGCGCCGAAGCACGTACGCCACGACGAAAGGACCGACGGGTTTTTACCCACTTGATTGATGCCCGGGGGACGGTCAGCCATTGCCTGGCCGTCCCCCATTGCCCCTGGCGGGGACACGACCGGCCGCGCCGCTTTCATCGGGAGATGGATCGGGCGCGGTGTGTGCATCGGAGTGCCGCGGCAATGCGGGAAAGGAGGTTATGCAACGAGAGGATTTGAGTGCGCAACGGGTATGAATTGGGCACGGGGAACTTACGGAAGTAAGTGCGCCGTGCCGGATGAGCGGACGCCGGGGCATTCCGCACTTGCGGGAAGCGCGCCGGATGCCGGGCGCGAGACGCGGGTTTATCGGGCATTTGCCCTTTCCCGCGGATCGTGCTAAGAAACCCCGCGAGGCGCTCGTGTCGCGGGTTCTGTCTGATGGCTGTAACGCATATCGAGACCGCGGTACGGGCGCTTCTGCAACTTGGCCGTTTGGCCATGGCGGAAGCGTGCGCCGTATAGGATGAACCAGAGGCTTTGCGGGATTGTGCCTTCACCAAACAATCCCGCCCCATTCAACGGGGAAATCGAGCGAGGGAACATGAATTATCGCGGCGTGGCCACCAGCCTTGCTGGCTTTGTCCAACAGGTGGCCACGGCGTATCTTCCGCACGGCTACTGGTTCTACAGCCAGGGCTGCATACCGGCGGGGAAGCGCCCGGAGGCTATCGACGCCAAACTGATCGCGAAGTATGGCGCGGCCCTGTCCAAATGGCAGCGCGCGCGGCGGAAGCGGGCCGGTCTGGCCAACGTCCAGTACATACGGCTGGGGCGCATCTTCCTGGTTATGGCCACGAAGGGCGCGCATCCGTTCTTCCAGGAGGAGGCCGCGTCCATCCGCGACGCCCGCACGGTTCCGATCCGCGTTGGCGGCTATTCCATCAGCGTGCGGAAAGGGCCGGACGGACGGCTGCACAGCCACGTGCGAATTGATCGCGCGCCCTACGCCGAGCTGATGGCGCGCTACCTGGAGCGCTGCAACCGCCTGTCCACCGCGCGGCTCGCCAGCGAGCTGTACCATCTGCCCTATGAACCCTACGCCCCGGTGCGGCGGCAATACCTCATCCTGTTGCGGCGGATAAACGCGGTCCGCAAGGCGCATGGCCGGCCGGCCGTCCCCGTGGAGGCGCTGCCCCTGCGCAGGCGGATCATCCGGCCCTTTGAGCCGGACAACCGGGCGTGGGAGTCTACGCCGCTTCCGGATGCAGCGCCATGATGATTTCCGAGGCGGCTTTGCGGATTCCGTCAAGGGAGGCTTCGAGGGTTTCCACGTTGCCGTTGTAGAGCTGGATGTAGTCGCTGGATGCCGTGCTGCATTCCAATCCGATGGCGCTGGATACGATGTAGGCCACGGCTTCGGCCTCCAGTTCGCGGGATTTGCGCGTGCCTACGAGGCCGTGATCCGTCCAATGGAGCAATTCATGGGCGAGTTCATGAACCAGCACGGAGAACTCCGCGGCGGGACTCAGCGATGGGCGGATGCGGATTCTGCCGCCGGAGGAAGCCCCTTCGGCATTGCCCAGCTCGTCGGAATAGGTCAGTGCGATGCCCTGGCTCGCGATGAAGGCTTTCAGGCGCTCCGTGTGGCCGCGTGGATCGCCACTGGCTTCGGCGGGGCAGGGGAGGGGATCGCCGTCGGTCTGGGACACATCGAACACATACGCCGCACGGAAACGGATGCGGGGTTGCTCGTCCTGCAACGCGGTTTCGCTGGAATCACGGAAAACCATCGGCGCAATGATCGTGATGCCCTGCTCGCCCTTCTTCACGAAACGCCCAAGCTTCTTCCACGCCCGAAATCCAGCCACCCGGGACGCCATCGGGAATTGCGACTGGATCAGCAGGATATTCCGGAAGCTGTAGCGATGGAACCGCGCCATGGCCGCGAGATAGGCCACGAGCTGGTCGCTCTTGCCGCTTTCAAGATTCTCGACAAGGTTTTTCAGGCCCTGATCGATGAGTTGCTTTACCTCATCTGTTTTCTCCGTATTCATGTCCGCCTCCTGGGGGTTAAGGTTGTTTTCTTCGCGGAGACGGCCGACGAAGCGAACCCGGCGGTCAAGGTGGAGGCGCAGCACAACCTTGACGGCCCCAGGGGTGAGCGCAGTCAGAATCCGCGCCAAAAGAAAACCACCGCCCGGGAGGCGGGACGGTGGGGGAGGGGAGAGATGGGGAGTAATGAGACGGGTGCAGATAGATCGAACGCACTACCGAGAAGTGTGGCGGGTCAGCGTGGAATCAATCAAGCGTTAACCCGTCGGAAACGCCTTCCAAAATCGTCTGAATATTGGCCCGCGCAGGTTCGGTGACCGGATTATCAACACCAACCTCGATGGTGACTTGAATTTCCAATCCAGCCCCAGCTGCAGCTTTCTTAATTTCGCCGATATTATCGGCCAGATCCTGGATTTGGTCGGTGCTAAGTTTCGCGGACGCGCGGAGGACCCCGGGACGAACGGGTGGTGGCGCAGATACTGAAGCGACTGTGGGAATGGTGCCCGTGACGGCCTGTAACTTTACGCTACTGGCTGCCGCAATGTCACAGGGCCAGGGGCCACTGTCCTCGGTGCGCTCCAGGTAGTGGCCGTGAATAGCGCTGTCGATGGCATCCCGCACGAGGGGCCAGGGCTGTGGTTGTCCCGCGCGGCCGGAGCACGCGTTCAACAAGGCAATCGCGGTGGTGGCATTCTGTTCCCACGCATCCGGAAGGGCCTCGTGCAGAATGTCCGTCACGGGAATGGGAGAAGGCGGGCCGTGTAATTCGGCGCTGTCATTCAGGACACCCGCCGGGACGCTTTCTTTCCAGATGCTCGCCTGCCCCGCGATGAGCCATATGCTGCCCGTCTGTACAGCAGACTTGATGCCTTCCGCCACCGCGTCCGGCGAGGCGCTGGGCACGGACAGGGGCTCCTCGAAGGCGCCCCGCGACACCTGAACCACCGTGCCGCCTCCGAAATAGGCCTTGACCGCACTGACTGTGAGCACACCAGAGTCAGGCCAGAGCTGCGGAAGAGTCTTCGGCGTGAGCAATTCCCCAGGGATGGCGGCGAGCTTGGCGTTCTCCGGCAACACCAGCTCGAGGCTGGGATCCTTCATGTCCGTATCCGTCGGCCGCTGCATCCACCAGGTCCGGAGCGATCCATCGGGCCGCCGCGCCCGCAACACGAAACTGCCCTGTTCCGCACCGCGCGCAAGCGTACCCAGGATTTCCTGGTGCCGAAGCATTTTCGGCAGGTGGGGAAACTGCGCGAAGGCCCCCGCGAGGTCCTTCACCCGGCGTTCGGTTTCCCCGCCGCGCCACAAATCGAAAGGCCCACCCGGAAGCAGGGCATCCGCCTCGATGGCGGTATCCTGAATGCGGGATCGCTTGTCATTCTTGATGGTTTGGAAGAGCGGCTCGCTCTCGACGGCGATTTTAAAAGCGTGGATCTCACCTTTTTCGTTCACCGACACAACCACGCAATAGGCCTGCTTGATCGCCTCGGGGATCCGGCTCTTGGCATCGCCCAGATAGCCCGCGAGGCGCGTCGACCGAAGCACGTCCAGATCCTGCCCCTTGAGCAACTGATGCACCTCGTCCCACGCGAGATAATCCCGCACGGCGCTCCGGGCCGCGTCCAGGGCTGCCTTCTCCGGCACCGCCAGCACCACCGCATTCCGGCATACCCGCGGCCGGTTCGGTGCTGTGGTGTCGTTGATGAAGCGCTGCGACTCCGCACTGGGATTGCCCGACGTGGACACCGCCCTGGGGCTCAATATGGCGAAGTGGAAATCGCCATCGTCCTCGATGTCACTCGGCTTGGTGGGCAACGTGTGTACCCGCGCCCCGGCGGCGCTCGCGCCCTGGGTCAGGGTCTTGGTGTCGCCGATAAATTTGACCAGCACATCCTCCACCGCGCCATCGGAGACCCGGTTCTGCGCGGCGTCACTGTGCATCTGCTTCAAGTTGGGCTTCCCGCCCAGGCGCCACGATTTCGGCAGCATCTTCTGCCCGCCGGGCGCCGTCTCCGCGTCCTCGATGCATTCCTCATCCAGAAACCACGAAACCTCGGTCCAGCGCCGCAGGGCCTTCTCCAGCTCGATCTTGTCGGGACGCGTCGGTCCCAGCAGCACCATCAGATCCCGCGCCAGGGCCTTGCTTCCCTTGGGCTGGGAATGGAGGAAGGTCGCGATGACCGCCTGCTCCATCTCACGGTGGTTCAGGGCCGTCGATTCGTGTTCCAACGCCGCCGCCTTCTCCAGTTCGCCCAACAGAATCTTGTCCCATTCCTCGCGCTTGCCCTCATACTCCTCCGTGGTGGCCACGGAAGACAGCTCGCGCAGCGCCTCCGACAGGTCCGACTGGCCAGGAGGGGAGAGGAACACGTTACAGCCCACCAGGGGCGACTGATCCCACTTGGCCGCATCGCGCAGGCCCAGGGCAAAGGTCCGCAGCACGCCGCGCGTCCGCTGGAAGCGCTGCATGCTGGTCCACTTGGTGTACAGCACCTCCGTCACGTCCGGGTGGAAGGGATAGCTCTTCTCGAAGCGCTCCTCGGCGCTGTTGGCCTCGCGCTTGGTCTGCTCGTCCAGGTCGTAGACGCCCTTGAGCGCCGCCAGCACGTGCTGCTTGAAGGCACCCGATTGCTGGATGGATTTCGGCGTGAAAAAGCGGCGGCGCAGCACCTCGGCCACGTCCTGCTTCTCCACCGGCTGCACGCTCTCTTCCTGCTCCCGGCGGAACAGATCGGAGAGATTGCCCACGATCTTCTGGCCCGTCGAATCCATTTTCCGGGGGTCCGTCGCGAGCAGGGAGGCCACCACCGCGCAATGCTTCACCTTCGTCGCCGCCTGGGTCAGCGCCTGGAAAAAGCTCTCCAGATAGCCTTCATAGGCTTTCTTGACGTTGATCTTGTCCCGCGCATACATCAAGACCTCATCAATGAGTATGAGTGTCGAAAGCCCGTCTTTTTGCGGCATGGACAGGAGTTCCACCAGCAACGGCTCATACGGTGCGCTCTCGCGCTCCTTGTCCTTGCCCTCGCCGTGGAGCAGTTTCAGGCCCGCGCTCCCGGCAATCTGCCACGCCAGTACGCTCCACGGCTCCTTCAGCCAGCGCAGCTTGCCCGAAGGATCCCCAATCTCCATGCCCTTCTCGATGTCCAGCTTGTCGAAAGGCAACACCACCACCCGCGTCTTCGGCGGATTCAATCCGTCCAGGTGCGACCGGAACTCCTGCACCGAGGACAAATCCCCCGGCAGGTGCTCGGGATCCGCCACCAGGTGGTACAGCGTGATCAGCGTGTGCGTCTTCCCGCCGCCATAGGTCAGTTCGAGCTGGCGCACCGCCTTCTCGTTCTTCCCCGCCAGGCGATAGACCACATCCTTCACCAGTTCCCGCAGGTTGCGCGTGGGGTAGGTCAGCGCGAAGAACTCACGCGGATCCTGATACACCGTCCGCGCCCGGCCGAGCTTCACCTCGTAAAGATCGGCGGCAAAGCTGTTCAGGGCCAGATCGCCGGCCTTCACGTCGTCCCGCAGCGTCACCACTTCGTGCCACGGGGTCCAGGGGGTTTTAGGCATTGTCCGCTCTCTCTTCCTTTTGCCGCAGGGGCACCATGCGTACGCGGCGATCTTCGACCACCGTGAAATGCCCCGCGAAATCCTCCCGGCTCGACAACGCAGCCACCGCCACGCGCGCCACATGCTCCGGCGAAGCCATCGAAATCCGAAACAATATTACGCCACACGCGGCGGGGAGCCGGTGGCGAAAAGCCAGTTCACCAAAATCCTTGTCAAAAGTCACCACGATCCGGCCCTCCCGCTGCGCGCGTTCGAGCACGGCGGGATCCGCCGCGCCCGGCATGTCGCGCCGGACCCACACCATGTCGTGGCCCGCCGCCGCAAGCGCCTCCACAGCCGCCAGGGGAAAGTTCTCGTTCGCCAGCACACGCACGCGTCAGATGCTCAACGGGTACACCCGCTCCGCGTGCAGCAGCTCGCTGGCGTACTGCAGGCACGCCCGCACATCCTCGGGCGTGAGGCCGGGATAATTCTCCAGCACCTCGTCCTCGCGCCAGCCCTGCGCCAGGAGCTCGACGATGAACTCCACCGCCAGCCGCGTTCCGCGAATGACAGGCTTGCCGCACAAGACCTCCCCGTCCGTGACAATTCGCTCGTGCCAATCCATGGTTGGTTCTCCTGTAAATCCAATGTGATTCGGCGGCTTTGATCCACGCCTTCTACACCTTCCAGTGAAAGGTATTTTCAACGCGCAATGCGGCGCAGGCCGGATTGCCTGGAATACATCTCTTATTCGTGTGAATTCGTGTCCATTCGTGGTCTAACTTCACGCACATTGTGGCGCTCGACCAGCCGCCGGACAGGGCGCCGGTCACATTGTATCTCCACCCGAGTCCATCGCCATTTGCCTGTCCTCATGCCGCTCGCCTCGGGCGCGGACGTGGTTGCTGATGCTTTCCAGTAGCGACCTTTCCTGGCTGCCGCGTTCGGCGAGTTCTATTATGGCCTGGAGGAGTTGCTGGAAGAGTTTATTATTGCGCAACGCGCGCTCGTCGAGGTATTCGTTGACCGTGGCCACGTCGCCGGCTTTCCAGAGGTGCATGAGGCGGTGGGTCTGATCGATCAGGGGCACGGGCTTGCCGTTGGGCGCCTGGAGGCCCATGTTCTTCTTGATGCGCCTGTTCCAGGGCACGAGCTTGGCCTTGCCGCCGGAACTGACGCCGTCGTCGCCGGGCGCGTCGTCTTCCCCGGCGGATTCCTCGTCCGCGGTTGCGGCGCCGTCGATCAGGCCGCCTTTCGTGGGCGCGCTGTCCTTGGTCTGCAAAATGCCGTACTGATCCGCCAGCGCCTTGTCCGACAGCCCGCAGGACAGTGCATACATGATGCACGCGCCGCTCGGGGCCTCGCCCATCCCGAAATCGTTCCGGTGGAGCAGGTAATAGATGGTCACGTCGTCCAGGCCCGTCACCGTCACCTCCTCCTCGCCGTGCGAGAGGATGCGGCCCACCGCGAAGTCCACCACCATGCGCCGGACGTGCTGGAGAAACTCGGACACGCTCATGACCGCGCCGGGCTCGTCCGCCTTGCGCACCACGGGGTGCTTGGAATAGGCCTCCAGCGCCGGGCCCGTCGCCGCCCACACAAAGTCAGGGCCCCGAATGCCCGCGTCCCAGAAGTAGCGCAGCCGCTCCGTGATCCGCTCCCGCATCGCATCCAGCACCGGGCCGTCCCAGCCGGGGCGGGCGATGGCGGGGCGCTTCTTGCAGACGAGCCAGAGGGAGGAGGCGAGAGAAGCGCGATTTAAGTTACGAATTCCTCCAGGCATCTCGGTCGCAATCGGCCATGAACCCGTGACAGCAAAGCCCGCCCGAATGATTCCTGCCACCAGCGCTTCCCAAGCGTTGGGATTCTTATTTGCGAACACAACTACGAGTCTTCCATTTGGATGCATTTTCTCACAGGCCGACGAGAATGAGCGGTACATGCCGTCTTCGTAAGTCTGCTTTGAAAGTGCAGCATTTTTCTCGTGGCGACTTGAATCGTCTATAAGTTCGCCGTCACCAGTGCTTGAATTCCACTTCGGTCCAAGAGCTTCACGGGTTGCCTTGTCAAACTCAGGGCTCAATCCGTAAATGGCTCGCCGTATCCAAATGTAGAAAAAGTCCATTAGGTCCGAGTAGGGAATGGCATCATAGTATGGCGGATCAGTGAAAACGATGTCGTTATCGAATTCGATGCCAGTAATCGCGGATGCGTTTAGGGCATGTGGAGCTACCGTTGAACTCCAATCTGTTTGAAAGAAACGAGCGAGTACGCGATACGCTGAATTGATACCACCATTGTAAAAGCGCTCGATAGGTGAAAGGGGATTCCCTTCAGCATGATCCCATGTAATTGGCAAGGCCCATCTCATGAATACATGCTTAACTTCTTCTGCGCCATTTTCCCATATACAAAGGTTGGCCATGTAGTCAGCGGTGCGGCTGAAGACACAAGTTAGAAGAGCTGTTACTGCTTCTTGCCACAGTGGCGGAAATCCTGTCTTTTCCATCGCCTTTGGGCAAGTACGTGTGAGCCTGATCAATACTCCCAACGTAAGAAGTTGCCTATGGACAAATAGTTTGTGCCATTGGTCGAACCCGTAAAGCGGAACACGGAACCCAAGCGCTTCCTTTCCAGGAAGTGGCTCGGTTGGCAGCCCGAAGGGAATGTCCTTGTAAACATCTTCCAGGCACGACTCTGCCTCCTCCGCTTTCGCGATCTCGTCACGTATCGGCAATCGATACTCTTTGCAGGTCGGCCCTTCGACAACGACCGCAGTCATCATGGCCCCCAGCCGTCCTGACTTACCTTCGACTCGGATATCTTCCATAGTCATCATGGCTGGGCAGCACGGGCATTGCGCACCGGAGCGAGACATCGTGCCTCCGCCGAGTTTCTTATCGAGGGCGCGCTTTTGGGCGGCGTTGCCACCCTGTTGCGGGACATTGTCTCGTACCCGAAACACGACGCCCGACTTGTCGGCGTTCGGTTCCATCTCCAGCACGACGCGCTTCTTGTCCTTCTTGCAGAGCCAGCGCGTCTTGAGCAGGGGGACGATGGCGCGGCAGTTCTTGCACTTGACCGTGCGCGCCCAGAGGTAGGCGACGGTGGGCTTGGCCACCCAGCGCGGGTTCTGGGGGTGCTTGAGGTAGTCCTCGCCATAGTCCACGTTGAGCGTGTGGATGTCGGCGTTGCCGTCGGGATCGAGGGGGACGAGGCGGGGCGGGCGCGCCTCGAAGGCGACGCCGCCATCCACCAGGGGCTGGTAGTCGGCGTAGGTGGGGTAGAACTCGGCCAGTTCCTTGCGCGCTTCCTTCAAGACCCAGAGGCCCCAGGCGCGGACGTGCCAGGCGAGGTCGGCGTCGGGCGGGGGGAGGAGCTCCATCTGGTATTCCCGGAGCTTCGCCGCCACCTTCGATTTCGTCGCCTTCTTGCCGCCCGTACCCTTGAAATAGGCCTCCATGAACTCCGGGTCGTTCGCGGCGAAATCGGGTAGGGGGAGCTTCTGGCCCGCCAGCTTCTGGGGGTATTCCAGCGTACACTTGAGGATGAACCACGCCACGGGGTTGATGTCGATGGCCGTGGCCTCGCAGCCCAGGCGCATGGCCTCCAGCGGGATGGCCCCGCCCCCGGCGAAGGGGTCCAGCACGCGCGGCGCGCGTCCGCCATAGGCCTTGCGGATCTCCTCCCGGAAATAGTCCAGATCCGGACCCGACTCCCGGCCCCAATGGAGGATGCCGCCCTCCGTCTCCTCCTTGATGCTGCCATCCTTCTGCACCGTCTGCACCACCGTACCCGCCAGGCGCTCCAACAGCTTCTGGCGCGCCTCCTCATTGCCGGGATCCGGCAGCAACGTGGCGATCAGCGCCGCCCGGCACGCCGCCAAAGGACGCCGCGCCGGCCAGATATGCAGCGTAGAGATATGCCCGTGCCGCACGTTCTTCTCGTGCACCGAGTCAATGGACGTCTGTTTAAGCGGAAAAGCCACCTCAATAAGGCGCGGGGGATCGGGATTAGTATCCATTTCTTACTCCACCGATACTACCCAATAGAATCGTCAGCGGGTGTTGCACTGGGTGAAATCTGCTACTGCTCATCGAAGAGTGCTCTTTTCCATTCTTTCCAGCCTTTGTATTCAGTATTCAGTTTGGTGAAGTGGTTCATATAAGCGCTAAGTTCGTCACTCTTACCGATGGAATTCTCCAATCGACTCAGCAAATCTGTTAGCTGGTAAGAGGCTGCAACCTCCTTATCCAAGTAGGATCCAGGAAAAAGCTGAACCCTAAGACGTTGTTTGGAATGATCCCACTTAAAGGAAGTTCCGCTGTGATCGGTTTCTGGCTCTAGCAGGATATTGCCTGCATCATCTTTGCGCTCGATCTCAAATCCTCTGCTTAACTGCATCGAGAAGAAATCAAAAAAGCGCCTGGGCCCCACGCCAAAAAACGGCTCAAATCGGACGTGTGTGTTTTCGCCCAACTGATCGCCGACGACTTGAGCAAGGGAGTCCGGATGAAAATGTGCGGCTTTGCTCTTGGGATAGGGCTCAACGTATACCACCCGCTCAATGCCAGCGGCGATAATGTGTTTTGCACAGTTGTGACAGGGAAATGTTGTGCAATACAAGTGCGCTCCTCGGGTCGAAATGTTATTACGTGCACAGGATAGAAGGGCCTCCATTTCGGCATGAACGACGCGGCCATACTCGGTGATATCACCAATTAGAGAACGTTTGACCACATCTGCCAAGTCGTCTTTGTCGATAGGAGGAGATTTCTGTTGCTCGCCGTCTTGATTTGCGATGAGCTTATTCAGGACACGATTTACAATGTCATCAACGATCTTGTCCTTCTCCTTCTTATTCGAGTCACACTCTAACGTGCAATCTCGTCCGCCTGGCTGATCTCTGATCTCATGGGACTTCGAATCGTACTCCGGCCAGTAGAGCCCCCCTCCGAACTTTGGGCAATCATTCGCTCCAGTTGAAAGTATTTCCCTTCCCTTGGCTGCGACCGCCCCGACCTGTCGCGATAAATCAGCAGATCGGAGCGCGGCAGAGAACGCCATGAACATAGCGTATTCGTCGAATGTTGGAGTGACATATGGATGACCAAAAACCAAGTCGAGAACTCGCCAGATGCCGTGTGTCATCCGGTCGTTGTTCTCATCAATGTATAGGAAAAAATCAGCAAGATGAAATGTCTTACTTGTCTGCTGGCCATGCTTGAGGTGTTCATCAGCGTCACGCTTTATGAGCTTTTCCGCATCGTTCTGATGGAGACCCTTATTCTTTGTGAGGTACTTGATTCGACGCTTTTCATCGGCAAATACGCCAAGGAGGTAAAAACCGTCTCCATAAATATCGCGGAGACAGGAGACTTCTTCTGGATGCTTCAAAGAGCGAACGATGTACGCAGCTCGGTTACGTGGCGCGGTATCCGAAACCTCTTTTTGACGCCGCAGGGCGATTTCAGCAGCTACCCCGAGTGCGAGGATCCCGTTGTATCCGGATTTTTCTCTCGCTTCGTCTCCTGCTGTCATTAGTCTATCTATACGGTCAAATTCATTTGTCCCAAAGTCGGGAAATTGTGAAATCTTCATTATCACGTCGCGTGATACCGAAATTGTGTCGGGAAAGTACCCAAAACTTTGTAGGCGCTCCTTGAGTACGTTACAGACATTCTCCAACTCAGTGCCCACAGCGCCAACCAACCCAATTACAATTTCTGAGTTTCGAAAGCGACGACCGATGGCCGTTTCGCGATTAATCGACGCAGATGACAACGCCGTGGTATCAAAATCATCTGGACGAGTCTCTACCGGCTCGGTACCGATAGGCGTTGATATTGTCTCCCACGGCGGCGGGTTGTCATCACCAACGACAGGCCCTGGCTGTCCTTGCGAAGAACTCGGGTCGCTCTCAGTGTCAAGTATCGCTCGTACTTCGTCCTCAAGGGCTTTTGGTCCGCTGCCTCGACCCTGAAACATGATTGTTCCTGTACTTGGATACCAATTCATGATTCCGCCGTTAGAGTGACGAAACTGTTTTTGATTGTCGCCGATGTCCAACCATGTCCCTTGGGCCTCCAAGTGACCTAATGCGGCCCTTAGCGCCTCGTAGTCTTCGATAAAACGGAGTGTCATAGTTCCAACTCCAGGATTCTCCTTAACACTTCATTCCCCTTCCGCCGCGGCCTGAATCTGGCCCGCGTTGATGACCACGCCGCCCCCCTTGGCGACCAGCTTCTGAAACGGGTTCTGGACCCGGATCAGGCGGGGGTGGGCCGAAACACTCATGTATTCGGAAGCAATCATCGGAGTTTCATCTCCTGCAGGTAGGGGGAGAGGGTGGTGCTTTCTCCGAGCATGGATTTGTGCGAGACGATATAGAGGCGCTCTCGAGGCCGTGTAACGGCGACGTAGAACAGTCGGCGTTCCTGTTCGAGTTCTGCCGGTGTCTTGGCCAGCCTGCTCGGCCAAATCCCGTCAATGGCATCGAGCACGACAACCGTATGGTATTCCTTGCCTTTGGCTCGGAGGGCGGTCATGAGGTGGATGGAGCGCAGTTCATCCATGTCCCGCTGTTCTTCTCCTTCGGGCACGGGCTGGGCCTTAAGATGAGAGATGGCATCTTCGAGATCGTCCAGAAAGGCGTCGTAGTCGTCACTATAGCGCTGGGCGTAGTCGGCCAGGTGGAGGAAGGGGGGATCGACGTAGAAGATGTCTTCCAGGGACATAGCCTTTCCATAGTCTTTAGAAAAGCCGTCAAACTCCTCACCGAGGACATTGAGCGTGTCTGCGACGGTCTTCGTGGCCAGCAGGCGATTGATGGGCCCGTAGAAGCGCTCGTTATCGATGTTCTTGAGCGAACCGGGGTAGGCCATAAGTGCCTCTATTGCCTCGTCGAAGCTCCGGGGCCTTTTCGTATGAAGGTGCGCGTTCAGTTCGGCGCGGTCCTTTTTATTCAGAGGATAGCGCTTGACCTTGTCAAGGAGGCCCACAAAGTCATTGACAACTTCGGGTGCCCTCCGGCGACGATCATCCCGGCGTGACACCATTAGAAGGATGTCGCGAAGGCTATCGAAGGATGCTTGAAGGAATATATTCAGGTCTTCCTTCGCAAAAAAGGGGATATCCGAGGCAGCAAGCAGAATCTGATAGGGAATAATCTGCCCGCGCTTACGTCCGAGAATGGCCAGTTTTTGACCATCATTCTGATTCATTTCTTTGGCCAGAGTCATCACAAACTCGCAGCTTTCCTGATAGGTCGCGAATTCCCTGACGGAGATATCTGCTTTGCGGGTGCTTTTTGCCTGGACTGTTTTCGGAATTCGAATCTCGTTGTGTTCGATCAATCGGGTCGCGTGGTTAACGATGTTTGAAGGGGAGCGGTAATTCTTTTCAAGGATGTGGGTCTCGAACTCGCCACCGAGAAACTTCTCGGGTTCCAGAATGAACTTTGGCACCGCGCCGCGCCACTCGAAGATGGCTTGGTCGTCGTCTCCGGCAATGGTGAGGGTGCTCTTGTGAATTTGTACGAGGGTCCGGATTAGATTCATATCCAACGGGTCGACATCTTGAAATTCATCGACAAGGATATGGTGAAAGCGTTGATTTGCGGCTACCGTAGTTGCCTCAAGCTTGAGCAATGCATGGTATTTCTGGTCGGCGAAGGTAAGCAGATTGGAACGGAGCAGGTGCTCGGTGGCCGTGGCCCAGAAATGGATGAAATCGTGCTGCTGGTGCTGCTCGTAGAGTTTCATCTTGTCGAGTCGAGATTGATATGCGTTTGCAAAATACCGATCCAGACCCACACTTTCGATCCACTTTGTGTTTTTCACAAAGTCTTTGATGAGATTCTTGCTCTGATGGCGGAATCCCAATCCCTTCAAGACGTCGAACACGTCCAGGATGTCGCCCTTCAGCGCGTTGAGCGCGTTGCCTGACGACAGGACTTGGGCCATGGTGGCATTCTCCGTCCAAAGAGGCCGCAACGTATGGTGAAAAATGCTATAGGCGTCTTTTCTGGAGACAAGTTTGAGGCCACTTTGCTGACTGCGGAGATGCCGATAGCCCAGTGCGTTCAGGGTATTCACCTGGACATGTGACGCGAGAAAAGCCAGATCCGGATCATTCTCTATTCGGTGCCGAATTTCATCTCTCGCGCCTCTGGTGAAGGTAACGATGAGGAAGCGTTGAGGTTTCTTTGCATTGCGTTCCTGTATCGTCTTGCAGCGCCAAAGGAGAGACAGGGTTTTGCCGCTGCCGGCAGGCGCGAGCAGTCGAATTCGTTCGGCCTTGCTTGCGCAGAAGCTTCGTTGCGACAGGTCAAGTTTCACGTCAGGCATGGGTTGCACCCTTTCCATACTTTTTCCTATTCCCCTTCCGCCGCGGCCTGAACCTGGCCCGCGTTGATGACCACGCCGCCCCCCTTGGCAACCAGCTTCTGAAACGGGTTCTGTACCCGGATCAGGCGGGGGTGGGCCGTTGCGCAGTCATATACTACATAGAGCCAGTAGCGATCACCAAGGTTGCAGGCCTTGGCCCATTCGTTGGGGCTGAGCTCGATTTCTCCGGAGCGCATGCGGCCCTTGACCTCGACGGCGATGGTGCTGCGGTCGGCGCGTCGGACGTGGAGGTCGAAGCCGCAGTGATCGTCGAGCCCCTGGGCGCGGGCCAGGGCGGGGGTGGAGACCTCGTGTACGGTGGAACCGCGCACTTCCTCCCACGCGCTGGCGATCTGGACGGCGATGGCTTCCACATCGCGGTCGACCCGCTCGCGCTCGGCGGGGTCGTCGGTGGGTACAATGAGTGCATGGGCCAGGAACTGGACGGCACCCGGCTCGATAAGTTCCGCCTCGCGGTGGAGCACGGCCAGGGCGTCGGCCTTGCGTTGGGCCAGGTGGCGCTGTTGGAGTTTGACCTCTTCCAGTTGCTTCTTGGCCACGGCGATGCCCTCGCGCACGCGCTGGGAGAGGCGGGTTCGCCGGGAGGCCAGCTCGGCATCCTGATAGTCGAAGCCCCGGCGGATGAACTCATCGCGCATGGGGATTTCCCGCTGTAGCGTGGCGCGGCGCTGCTCGGCCAGGGGGACGGCGATGGTGCCGGTGGCGTGGGCGCGGGCCTTCTCCGCCAGGGCGGGGGCCTTGGCGCGGATGGGCTGGGCGGCGGCGGGGATGCCGCGACCGCCCTTGAGGAGCATGAGATGCTCCACGGGACACTCCTCCGTGCGGCCGTCCGCCGTTTGGCGGAGGGCGAAGAGGCGCGATTCCAGGCATTCGGCGTGGGCCAGGGGCGGATGGGCCGGATCGGCCCCGCGCTCGATGTGGACCAGGCCGAGGTGGATCAAATAGGGCGCTTCCGCCGTGGGGTCCACGAAAATGGCCCCGCGCAGGGCATCCTGCCGGAAGCGGTCGCAGACGTGCTGTCGGAAGGTATCGAAGAGATAATCGCCGGGGTGGAGCCAGATGCGGTCGGACAGATCGCCATCGGCGGGCCGGTAGAAGGTCATCTGCTCCCGCTGCGGGGGGGTGTAGGCGTCCAGCGCGGGCCAGAGGGCGTCCATGGCACCGGGTTGATCCGGGCGCAGGGTGAAGATCGCGTCGGGGTCGCCATCGAAGCCGATCCCCAGCACGGGTGCGGCCCGCTCGACATAGCGCCGGATGAATCCGGGCAGGAGGCGGCGGAATTGCTCGCGCTCCAGGCTTTCGCGGATAGCGGGCAGCTCCTTTTTCACGTCGCCGCCGTCGCCGTAGAGGCGTTGCTCCCGATCCGCGAGGGCCTTGACCTGCTCTTCCGTGAGGGTGCCCGCGAAAGGGTCCGCCGGATCGTTCGGGTCGCCGTCGAGGGCCTGCACCATATAGTCCCGCACGGAGACATTCTCGAAGAGGCGCCCGATCACGTCGAAGACCTTGTCGGACCCGAGGGACTTGCGGATGCTCTCCAGCTTCTCCAGGAGGGTCTTCATCACCCGGCCTTCGCGCGTTTTGCCCGCGACGAGGTTGAGGATGACGACGGGGTCGTGCCTCTGGCCATAGCGGTGGATCCGGCCCATACGCTGCTCCAGGCGAGCCGGATTCCAGGGGATGTCGAAGTTCACCATGATCCAGCAGAACTGGAGGTTGATGCCTTCGCCGGCCGCATCGGTCGCGATGAGGAACTGGGCTCCGCCGTCGGCGTGATCGTGTTTGAAAAACTCCTTCTGCTCGTCGCGGCGGGTGTAGTCCATGCCGCCGTGGATGGTGGCGATGCGCCCGGCGAAGCCGATGCCGGAGAGGCGCTTGACGAGGTAGTCCAGGGTATCCCGGTGCTCGGTGAAGATGAGCACCTTCTCCTTCTTGTGGGCGCGGTCGTCCAGGATGGAGCGGAGCTTGTCGAATTTGGACTCCTGGCCGCTGTCGTAGACGTGGCGTGCGAGGGCGGCCAAAGCCTGGGCCTGCTCGCGCTCCAGCAGTAGCTCAGCCAGATTGCGGGCGACCACGCCGCCCATGGCTTTTTCCTCCACCGCTTCCCGTTCCTCCATGCCATCGCTGGTACCTTCCTCGTCGGCGGTGCGGGCTTCGTGGGCATCGTAGTCCTCCTCGTCGAGGTGGCCCTGGCGTCGGCGGAGTTCATCTTCGCTAATGCGGCCGGATTCGATGTCCTCGATGAGGCCGCTGAGCTTCTCGGCGCGGCGTTCGAGGGAGCGGAGAATGGCCCAGGTGGAGCTGGCGAGGCGTCGCTGAAACACGCTCATGGCGAAGCGGGCGGCAGAACGGTTCAGCATTTTGGCTTTGTTGTAGTAGGTGCGGATGTACTCCGTCACGTTGTCGTAGAGGGCCTGTTCGCTGTTGGCCCCCGGCGTGAGATCGTAGGAGAGGGTATCCGTGATCCGGGTGGGGTAGAGGGGGTTCCCCTCCAGGGTGACCATCTCCTCCTTGGTGCGGCGGATGAAATGGCGGAGCTTCTCCTCCTCCGGAAATTCATCGAGGGCCTCGGGCGTGGCGAAGACATTGGGGTCCAGCAGACGCCACAGGCAATAATAGGGGAAATCCTTGCCCATGTGGGGCGTGGCACTGAGCAGGAGCAGGTGCGTGGCGTGCCAGGGCAATTGCCAGCGGGGATCGTGGGCCGTGGCCCCGGCCAGCGCCTCGCCGAGTTTGTAGCGGTCCGTCTTCTTCACGCCGCCGTCCAGATCCTGCCGGACGGAAAGCTTGTGGCATTCGTCGAAGATGATGAGGTCGTAGGGCACCACGGCGGGATCCTGGAGCCGTGCGAACATCTTGTCGCCCGCGAGGGTGTCCACGCTGACCACCAGCCGGTCACTGCCGGGGCCGACGAAGGGGTTGCCCTTGCGCGCGTCCGCCCCTTCGATGATCCGGAAATGGAGTCCGAAAAGGGCGCGGAGTTCCCGTTCCCAGTTGCCCAGGAGGCCTGCGGGCGGGACCACGAGCACCCTACGGATCAGACGGCGGGAGAGCATTTCGCGGATGTAGAGCCCGCTCATGATGGTCTTGCCCGCACCGGCGTCGTCGGCCAGCAGGAAGCGCAGCCGGGGCTGGAGCAGCATGCGGTCGTAGACGGCAATGCGCTGGTGGGGCAGGGGATCGATCAGCGCCGTCTCGGTGGCGAAAGCGGGATTGAAGAGGTGGCCGTAGGTCAGGCGCTCGCCCTCGGCCACGAGCCAGACGTGATCCGGGTTGGCGATGAAGTCCATCTCCGGCGCGGGGGACTCGCTATACAGGTCGCGTTCCTCGCGCGCTGCGGAGCGAGGGGACTGGAGGCTATCGATGCCGTGTGCTTCGAGACCGGCCACTTGCTGCCAGGCCAGATCACTCGGACGGGTCTGACCGTTTTCCCAGCGATTCACCGAGGCAAAGGACACGCCAAGCAACTCGGCCAGACGCGTCTGCGTCAAGCCGAGGGTGTCTCGAAGTGCCTTGATGCGCTCACCCGCATCCGGCGGCACCGCAGTTGTCTTAGCACGAGGCGACAACGGTGATTCTCCCGGTAGAACTGCCGGGTAGAATTATAACAGGTGCTATATTGCGAGGTACAGTGGAATTAGGTAAAAAAAGGGCAGGGAGGCCCGGTGGTGCAATCGAACCATTGAAAAATCCCTGCCGCAATCAACAAGTACTATTCGTCGTCGTCCTCCGTGCGCTGGCTGGCGCCGAAGATCCAGGTGTGGGCCATGTCGGCGATCTTGGCGACCACGGGGAGTTCGTCCCGCCCGAAGGAGTCGGAGGTTTTCCACTCCTCGCCGTCCTTGTAGAGCCGCGTGATCCGGACGTTGTAGCGGTGTCCGTTTTTCGACTCGTTTTGCCAGATGGCGGCCTTGATCGTCCCGAGCCGGAGCTCTTCCACGGGCTTGTTCGCCGTGCTTTTCTTGCTGTTGGCCATGTGGGCCTCCTTTCGTGGGTTGTGTTTACGCGGCGAGGGCCAGCAGGCCCGACGCGCGCGTGTCCAGTTCGATGCGGTCGCCGGCGTTGGGCAGCTTTCCGGCCATGCGCGTAAGTGCGTCGATGACCGCGAAGAGCGAGAAACCGCTGCCGTCGCCAGCAACCCTGATGGCTTCTCGCGCGAGGTTTCGGGGGATGCCGTGTTTGTGGAGGGCCTTCAGGACCTCCTCGGCATCGGTTCCCATGCGCGTGCGCATCGCATTCTCGATGACGCGCACGAAACCGTCGCGCCGCTCGTCCCGTTTCCAGACGAGGTGTTCGATGATCCGCCGGATGTCATTCAGCGAATCGTGGACCCGCGCGGTGTGCTTGCGGGTGAATTCGACGACTTCCACGGCGTCCCAGACGATGTGGTTCCGGCAGATGGCCTGAAACCAGAAGGTCTGCACGCCAATCGAGCGCTTGCCCACCTCGGAGTTCCACAGGAAGAACCCTGGAGCGAAGGCCTCGCCCTGGATCTCGGTCCAGCCGGTCGGGTCGATGAGGAAGCAGAACATGTCCTGCTCCCCGCAATAGAGCCCGCTCGCACCCGTGATCGCCTGCTGCGGCGGACAAAAGTCGCCCGCCACCTCGCGAACCACATCCAGCAAGTCCGCGTTGTGCAGCCGGGTGTAGCTGGCGCCGTGAATGGAGCGGATGCCACCCGGCTGCACCAGCGCCTGGATGGGCCGCGATCCCGCCGGGAGCGTTTCCCGCAGCGCCGCGACCGCCGTTTCCGGCCGGAGCTTGTTCACCGTGTCCTTGCTGACCTTCGCCAGGCCGCAGACCTGCGTGAAGCTCCAGTCATTGAGCCGGTAGACGCCATCCTCGCCCAGGCGCAGGGTGAGCGTTCCCTCATCCAGTTCCGGGCGGATCGCCGAAGGCGCGTTCCACTTCTCCTCCGAGCGCTCGCGCTGCTCGTTGCAATGGCGCGTGAGCGCCTCCAGGTTCGCATACTGTTCATCCGGCGAACGCCGGAAGAGCTCATTGTGAGCTCGCGTCAAATGGGCCATGAGACTATCTCCTAGTTGTTGAAACCCGTTGAAAAACCGTGTTGCACCACCGGTCTCCCATAAGGCATGGAAGACGGGGGTATCCCGTCTACGCGTGTTCGTTTTTCAAAGAGCATCAACTTGGAGGGTTATGCGGGGAGCATACGCGAACGTGACATTTAGTCAAGTTCCGGGTCGGGAATGGGGGAGAGAACGCGGCATCGCCTGCAGGATGCGGCGTAATTGTTCAAGGCATCCGCCTATGCGTAAGACTTCGGACAGCGGCAGGGCGGAGGAGGCCGGCGTCGGGCCGCCGCCATGCGCCAGGTGACCGCCCGCGTTCCACGGCCCAGTCGCCGACGCCGAGCGCCGCCTCCTTGTAGGCGAAGATCCCGTAGTCGCGGTACGTTTCCGGGTCAACGATTGCGGAGAAGAAATTGGCGAGGAAGGAATTCCCACCCGCCGCCAACCCAAACGGATCCACCAGTGACCACGGGTTGCTCGCGGCGTAGGTGTAGCCGTTTCCCAGGTTCAGCGGGTCGCCCCAGAGGCCGAGCGGGTCGCGGCTGGCAGAGCCTGTCGTCGCGAGGTGCGAGTCTGGGCGGGCGTTGGACTGTCTTTTCAGGTCGCAGCACCACCGATCAGACCGGAGCGTGGCCCTATGAGTAATTGCGCGTGCTGCGCATCTTGCTAGCGGAAAATGCTCACCTTAAACACCAACGCCTCAAAATCCGGGGGATCCGCCATGCCATGGCTGCAGTGATAAATACGTTCTGATTCCGACAATTCCTCAACCCAGAACCCCGCGTTGCCCGTCCACTTTTCCTCTACCACGCGATCATTACCATACATGCGTTTGAAGACGTTCCAGACGCCGATTTCTCCCTTTCTACAGAAAAAGGGGTATTCAACAGAGTCCTCGTATCGATTATCCTTCCAGGTCCTCAGGATATCCACCCGCTCGCCTTTTTCCAACTCGAGCCAGCCATCGTATACTTTTAAATCGAATCCTTGCTCGAATTCAGGCTTTACCGACAAGAATTCAGCACGGATAAGTCCACTTTCGGCTACGGGAATTCTGTCATAGGTTTTAACTACTCTGCCATTCCATAAAATGTGATCTGGCCTCTTGGATTTGTCCGGATACCTCTTTACCTGGTCCACCATAGCCCATTGTATGTCTCGACCGCTGTCGGCATACTCATCACCTCGCAACTGCACCATGGCTTGCTCCTTTAGCGTTTTTTCAACCTTCGGTGCGGGTCTCTCGCAGCGTGCTCTTCAGGCCAGAGCGGAACAACATCCTTGCCACCTTTTCTAAGTGGAACTGGTTCATGAGATAGTTCCATCGTCTCTAACTCTCCATAGTCATTTCGTTGTTGCGGTCCACGCCAGCCACGTTCTCTAATCATGTCACGCTGGTCGGGGGTCAGTCCAGAGTTTGGATCCTCCGCCAGTTTTCGCCATGCTTTCCGCCGCTCCGCGTCTGTGAACGTGTAGGGTGAAGGTGGATTATTCGGATCGGAAACGAATCTGCCTGTTTTCGGGTCTCGAAGACGAGGAGGACTGACTGCTTCTTTGACAGCACCCGCCCTGATAACGTTCCCCGCTTCCCTCAAGAGATTTGGGAGGCTCTTGATGGACATGGCGATGTCCGGGGCCCCGTAACCTGCATCTTCCCACCCGAAATTCTGCAACTTTTCTTTAGCAGCATCCCCCACTGCTCTTGCGGCGCCAACGGGGTCCTCCTTAACCGCGCCAATGGTGGACTTTACTTCATCCGTTGCCTTGAGCGTCTGTTCCGCAAGATGATCGGGATCTTTCATCAACTTATCGGCCTCCAGAACAAAGAGACCAAGGTCCCAAATGCGCTTCCAGAAGCCGCGCCACATCTTGCCAAGCGGTCCTTCCTGATTCGAATTCCCGCCCGCCGCCAGCCCAAACGGGTCCACCAGCGACCACGGGTTACTTGCGGCGTACGTATACCCGTTCCCCAGGTTCAGCGGGTCGCCCCAGAGGCCGAGGGGATCGCGGCTGGCGAAGCGTCCGTGGGTGGGGTCGAGGTAGCGGTTGCGGTAGTAGTAATAGCCGAGCTCCGCGTCCCATTGGCGGCCGGTGAAGAGGTAGGGGTTGGCATGAGTCCCGCAGTATTATCGACCTAGCCCAGCATTTGCATGATATCCTCTATCGTTTGTGCCCGATCAAGCGATTTTTCGATTGTCTCAATGTCTCTCGCCAACCATAAAGATTGGTACTTCTCAATGTCGGCTAGAACCAGTCTCCGTAGTTCGGCTACTGTAATGGTATCAATAATGCCTACGCGCCACCTGACTCGCGACTTTCGGCCCATGAGTTTTGCAAGTAGAGAAGGCGGGGAAGCATATTCAGGACTCTCTAGACAGTACCTCGTTCCCTTCGAATCCACGAGAAAGTAATACTCCATATTCTTCCACCTGGCAAGCTTCTTGGTGGATGCGTAAATAAACACCTCGCTTGAGTCATACTTCAATACACTGCAATCCGGTGCGCCGAATCGTAGTGCGGGCCAGTGAATATCATCAAAATCCATTTCTGTCATGAAATACAACCCCTCAAATTATTAGTCGCCAACCAGGTAAGAACCGGCAGCACCCATACCGATACCAGCACCTCCAACAATAGCCTTATCCAATACATTGCTACCGTACCAAATCCGTTGCAAGGCGTTGAGCGGCATTTCCGGGTTAATCCTGTGTAGAGCCTCGTGCAGGCCAGTTCCTCCGAATCTCCTCGGCTGGCCAAGATTGGTTATATTCCACCTCGAGTTCTTGATAAAGTTCGGCACATACCTGCCGTACTGTTCCCCAAAGAAGCCCTTCCACGTCAGCCTGCCAGCCCCGCCGCGGGTACCGCCTTGCGCAATGATGCGGTGGTGAATGTTGTCATTCGGTGCGGCGTTCAACCTTTGAGCATGCGCATTCCGCATCCCGTTTCGGCCTTCCCACCGGTATCTTCCTGTGTCCGCGAAGCCGTCCTTCCATCCCCGCCACTCGCCCGCAATATCTTTCCACCAGGAGCCAAACTTCGAAGACAGCCCTGGCCTGCCCGGAATGCTCCTTCCGTAACGTCCAAGTTTTCCGAGGATACCAGCTTTCGATCCCGCCTGGACAATTCCTGCGCCAAATACAGCGCCCGCGATCGTGACGCTCACTTCCGGGGCGAGTCGCCCGAGGTCTCGATCACTGAAGTTTCCCACGTAATTTGAGAAATCGTTGGATACGCGCTCGGCCGTCTCTGCCGGATTGGAGGCCGCGGTCCACAAGCCAAAGGAAGAAGCCAGCAGGTTGTCGCTCCGGTGCATGGGGTTTATTTGTCCGTACCAGAAATCTATCCCCTGACCGACCATTGCGAGTCCGAAATCAATATTGCCTTGCGCATAGGCCGCGAGCCTATCGTTCAAGGCCGTGCCGCCGCCGTTCCCACTACACAACCCAAACGGATCCACCAGGGACCACGGGTTGCTCGCGGCGTAGGTGTAGCCGTTGCCCAGGTTGAGCGGGTCGCCCCAGAGGCCGAGGGGATCGCGGCTGGCGAAGCGCCCGTGGGCGGGGTCGAGGTAGCGGTTGCGGTAGTAGTAATAGCTCAGCTCGGCGTCCCATTGGCGGCCGGTGAAGAGGTAGGGGTTGGCGAATTGGGACGCGGTCACATTCAGGCGCGCGCCGGCGGCGTCGAAGAATTCCGGCAGGCCGTAGTCGGCGTAGTCGTAGGCCTCCACGACGGCCCCGGCGCCATCCGTCAGCTTGACGACATTGTGCTGGTCGTCGGCGTGGTAATAGTAGTCCGCGCCGCCGCGGCGCATGGTGAGGACTTCGTCGATGTAGTTGCCGTAGACATAGCTTGCCGCGAGCGCCGGACTCCCCGCCGCCGGGACGTTCCACTCCTCCGCCACGCGCGCGCCATCGTGGAGATAGCGCGTGGCGCCGCCCCCCGAACGCTTCTCGATGCGCCGGCCCAGGGCGTCATAGACGTATTCCGACACCCCGTCGCCGATGTTCACGTCGTCCACCAGGCACGCGTTCGACGCCTCCAAGATGAAGCGGTCCGTGCCCTGGACGGGCGCGTTGTCCGCGCGCAGGACCGTCGCCAGCGGCTGCCCCAAGGGCCCGCGCCGGATGACGACCTGGTCGCGGAAGACATGCGCGTGGATGAGGTACGGCGTGTCGTTCGCCGTGGCGACGGGCGCCGAGGCCAGCTGCCCGCCCGTTCCCTCGCGCCAGAGGCTGATGCCGTCCGCGTCGATATCCAGCTTCAGGAATTCCGCGTCAAACGTGGTGTCCGTGTTCTGCCCCGTGATGCGCAGGTAGGCGTCCAGCACGTCGTTGCCCGAGGCGCCGGACGGGCGCGTGTACACCCACCAGAAATCGCCGTCCGGATTCGTGCGCGGCAGGGCGGAGGAGGCCGGCGTCGGGCCGCCGCCATGCGCCAGGTAACCGCCCGCGTTCCACGGCCACGGCGCGGACAACACGCCACCCGCGCTCGCCGGGTTGTGCTCCCACGCCGCATCGAGGCCCGTCGCGAAGTCATCGCTGAAGACGCTCCCCGCCGGGACGCCGTTGGCGCTGTCGATTTCCGGCGCCCGCGCCGCCCGGACAATGCGGTCGCGGTAGTCGTGCTCGTAGAAGGCCGGGAGCGCCTGGCCGGTCCGGAGGGTGTTGCCGTTCTCGTCATAGACGCGGTCATCGATGTCGCCCGGCGCCAGCGTGTACTGGTTCATCTGCGCGTCCGCCGGCGCGGGCGTGGCGTCATCCTCCGAGTAGGCCGCTGTCGCGAGGTCGGTGTAGGTATCCGGCGCGGTTTCGACCCGCGTCTTCACCGCCTCCCGGTTCCCCGCGCCGTCGAGGTCGTATTCGGTCACATGCGGGCCGTATGTAATCGAAACGGGATTCGAATACACGCGCGTCCCGCCATCCAGCGCGCTCGCGTAGATATCGAAGGTTCCCTGGTCCGGCCGCGCGGGCGCGAGGGCGTCGATCTGGGTCGCGGTGTAGCCCTGCAAGTCGGCCGCGTAGTCCACCGTCTCGTCGCGGGCGCCCTGGGTCTTTGTAATATAGACGCCGAGCGTGCCCGGGTCGAAGGTGGCGCTGAAATCGCCGTTCAACTGCAGCGGCGCGCCGCCCGTGAAGCTCGCAACGTCCGGCGTGACGCTGTTCAGCGCCATGGCCCCGGTCCAGTTGCCCGCCGCGCCGGAGGCCGCCGCGCCGATAGTCTTGATGGAACGCTCCAGCCGGTTCAGCGAGTCGTACTGGTAGTCGTAGGTCTTAACCGGAACGCCGCCCGCCAATTCGACGCGCTGGGTCTTATTGTTCGCCTTGTCCCACGTATAGGTCCGCGCGTCGAAAGCCGTTCCCGGCGACTCCGGATTCTGCGGGTCGTACTGCTCGTGCGTGGTGGCGTTCACCCGCCCGACGGCGTCGAACGCATAGCGGAGACGCGTGCCGTTGCCCGCCATCGTGCGCCGCTCGACGCGGCCCGCGCCGACGTAGTCGTAGGAAGCAAGCAGATTCGCTCCATCGCCGCCCTGGGAGCTGTGGATGGTGGAAATACGCTCCAGTTCGTCGTAGGCGTGGGTCACCGTGCGCCCAGCGGGATAGGTGGTGGACTCCCGATCGCCCGTCAACCCATAGGTGTGGCTGATGGTCTTGGTGAAACCATCCGCCGCGAACTCAATCGTCTCCGACCGCATGTTCGACATGGAGTCGAAGGTGCGCGTCACCGTGGCGAAGTCGTTCGCGGCTACAGTGGTGTTGGAGAGGCTGTCGTATTGGTAGCTCTCGAAGGTAGCGCCCTGGATGGACCCTTGCGGGTCGTCCGGCGTGATGGTCTTGTCCGTGAGGCGATTCAGGGCGTCGTACGTCGAGACGATTGCCGTCAAATTCGCGTCGAGCTTGTGCTTCACATTGCCGAAGCTGTCGTAGGTGTAGTCCACCTCGGTGGCGTCGGCGAAGACGACCTTGTCCAGCCGGTCGAGGGCGTCGTAGACGTTGGTCGTCCGGTTGCCGTTGGGGTCCTCCTGCCACGCCAGCCGGGAGTTGTCGTCCCACCCTTGCTCGGTCGTCACGTCTGCCGGGTATTCCGGGGCAATGCGGGTGGTCTTCAGGAGCCGGCTGAGGCCGTCGTATTCGAACCGGGAAACGTTGTCCTCGGCGTCCTTCGCATAGACCACATTGCCACGGGAATCGTACTTTGCCACGGTGACGTGGCCCGCGTTGTTCTCCGTCTGGATGGGCCGGTTCAGTTCGTCATAGGTCACGTCCACATAGTAGACCGCGTCCGGGTCGCCCACGTCCGATTTTGCCGTCTCCGTCGTACGGGTCACATTGCCGTTGTCGTCCAGAGCCAGCGCGATCTGGTTGCCCTTGGCGTCGGTGGTCGTGATCAGGCGGTAGGCGGTGTCGTATTCATACTCCGTGGCGTGCCCGTTCGCGTTGATCACCCGCTCGATTGTGCTGTTGAGGTTGTAGACGGTCTCCACGGTGGATACACCGCCCAGGAACGCCGTTTGCGCGTCCGGATCGAAGTACGCCACCTGGTTGTGGGTCTTCCGATTGAGATTGTCGTAAACGTTCGTCGTTTCCGCCATGCGCGTCAGGGTGGCGCGGTGCGTGTCCAGCGTGGCGTCGGCGCCATCCGCCGGCACGGTGGAAGTATCCTCGCTCACTTCGCCCCAGAGGATGGTACGCGTTATGTTGCCGTTCTCATCGTAAGAGAATTCCGTCACGTTACCCATGGGGTCCGTGACGTAATGCAGGCGATTGAAGCCGTCATACTGGTTGTAGGTGATACGGTCGGGCTCCGTGCCGGACGGCTCCTGCGTCACCTGGCGGGCATTCCCGTTAGCGTCGTAGGTGTACCGGATGGTGAGGGTATCGTCCTGCGTGGCCGGATCCCCCCGTGTTTCCGCGACGACCAGTTGTCGCGTGTTGTATTCGTAGGTCGTATAGTTCAGCGGCTCGTTCCCCGCCACGGCCTCGCCCGACCACTGCACGGTCGGATTCTCGTTCCGGTCGTAGTCCGTGTGGGTGTGGATGAACTCGCCCTCTTCCACCTCCTCCAGGATGTCCGTGGGGCTATTGAGCGTGTTGTAGCGGATTTCCCGGACAATCACCTCATTCGAATCGTCGTCCGTGCCCTCCTCGTCGAAGTTCTCCGTGTAGGTATAGCGGAGGTTGTTGTTGCCGTCATATTTGAAAACCGTCTCTCGGGCACGGTTTACGGCGCCGGTCACGGTGGGCGTGCGCTCCAAGACCAGGCGATCGCGGTGGTCAAAACGGCGCTCCGCCGTGTTCCCATTGGGGTCGGTGATGGCCTCCGCCAGCCCGCGGGCATTGGGCACGTAGACCGTGGTGAGGTTCAGCCCGTCGTCATCGATGACCTGCTGCACGAGGTAGCCGTCACTCCGATAGCCGTAGGTATCCACACGCGGCGGCCCGGTCTCGCCCACCGGGTGTGTATGGGAGGTCATCTGGCCGAACGCGTTATAACCAAACGACTCCGTGAGGCCGTTGATGGCGTAGGTCCGGGTTAGTGGGTTGCCCTCCGTTGTGTGCGTGGTGAGGGTTTCATTACCGCGACCATCCCGATAGCGCGCGACGAAGCGGCTGTGGTTCCCGTGGTTGCCAAAGCCCTCCGCGTAGTCCCACTCCTGTGTGATGGGGGCGCCACCGCCCGCCAGATAGTGGGACGCCGTTCGCATATTCCCCACGGTCCACCAGGCCGGCTCCGTTTCGCTGCCCGCGCCGCCATAGGTGAAGGTCTCGTAGTCCCCGCCGGGATAGTCGATGCGGGTGACCAGGCTGGTATCGCCTTGATAGCTGTAGGTCGTCTCGAAATAGTCCGACGGGTCCGTCGGCAACGCGGAGAACGCCGTCGTCTCGTCCGCGTTCTCGCGCGGGGCCGCGTAGACCCGTTCCGAGCGTGTGCGGTTCTTGTCGTCGAAGACGGTGACGCGAATATTCCCCTCTGGATCGTTGACCGTCACCCGCCACATGGCGTCCGCCTCGCCAAGAAGTTCATACGAGAAGTTATATACGCCGTCTCCATAAATCTGCCGGGTCACCCGGTTTTTCATGAAGTCCGCGGAGGCTGTGTCGTAATCGTTGTCCAGATAGACTTGGCCGTTGCCGTCCGTGATGGTATCGATGAGGTCGGTCCCTGGTACGTAACTGTAGCGGTTCACCGTCCAGCCGCGGCTGTCGCGTACGGTCGTCAGCTGGTCACCGTCGTAGGAGTAATACACCGAACGCCCGGTGAAATCCGTCACCCGGCTGATGCGCCCAGTATCGTAATAGCGGATCCGGTAGCTTCGGCCGGCCGTATCAACGACTCTCGAGAGGCGCGCCGAGCCATCCTCCAGCTCCTCGTAGTGGAAATCCATCTGGTTACCAAAGCGGTCCTTGATGTGTCGCAATCGCCCCCGCTTGCCTCCGGAAGACGCATCCAGCGGATAGAACTCGTACACCGTCTTGTCGGCGTAGGTCATTCTGACCCAGCCCGATAGGTTCTCGGAATCCTCCATCGTGATCTGGGTCGGATAATCCCCGTTCGTCCACGGCCCCGATGCGCCCTCGCGCTCCCAGATCTCCTCGCGCCCGCTCCGGCCATCATGGACCAGAATTCTCCGCCCATCGTTCTGGCGCCGGACCCACACATTGTAAGCATAATCCCACTGCTCGCCAATCGGATTCCGCTCCGCCTTGATGTTCTGAAGCTGTTCCTGAACAATCTCCGCCGGTCCGACAAACTGCCGGACACCCGTGTTGTTCCGGGCATGCTTCGATCGGTAGACCCTGGACCAGTCAAAGTCGAACCCCGGGCTCGAAACCCGAAGATCCGTCATGTTCTCCGTAAACTCACCAGAGAACTGATAGACAGGATCGCCGGCCGCGCCGTTCGAGGCAATACCCCCATGTTCTGCTCCCGTACCGTGCATCCCGTCGGGACTGTAGCTTGCGGGATTTTCATCGCTTGACGCCAGCTCGAATCCCTCCACTGCACCATGAATAACACGGAACCGTATATCCTGCGCCGCGCGCAGAACACCATTCTTGTAAAGTTGAAATGTAGCGGTGACATCGTGGGGAATACTCTGCTCGGGAATGTTATACGCGAGGGCATAAACCCCGAGACCATCGAGGTCGCTAAGCTTGAAGCGGTCTACGATTACCGTTGCGAGGTCGACCGAGTACTGAGGGGACGCCGAAGGGCTGGCCGAGAATCGGCGAGTCCAGGCATTCGTGGCAAAAAACAACAACTCGGGGCTGGTGTCCTGTTCGATTGAGACTTCCCATTTGTCCCTTTGAAGGGCCTCCCCAAGTTCTCCCACATCCGTGACTTCGAAGCCGATTCGTCGAGCGAGCATATGAACGCTCTCCGGCAAATACTGTTCCCGCGACAAGTCGGGAACGTTGACCAATTGAACGACTCCCTCCGGATTCGCCTCCGGAACACCGTCTCCGTCGGTATCGAGAGCAACAATGAACCCTGGAACGTCGATCGGCTCGAACAATGCGCCTACATTCCAGTTTCTGCTCGTCGGCAGGGAAATCGGGTTAGTAGACATGTCCTGGAGATCACCGGTCCACCCAACAAACGTGAAGCCTATGTCCGGAACTGCTTCCAGGGAAATCGTCTCATTGCAATCATATATCGCGTAGTTGCTATTTCTGGATATGACGCCGCCCTCAGACGTTTCCAGGTCCACGTCAACAACATTTCTGCAATTCGCCTCAAACACGGCCCGAAACCAATTTATCTCGGGATGTTCAACGATTTGGCAGGAGGTTAACTCCAGGCGTTTGCTGGTTGAAAAGGGTACGTTTTCCCGATTGTGGTATGCCAGTTCCCAGTACTTGAACTTGTACCCGGGTCTCGGCGTCGCTACGAGTGTAACAGTTTCATGGATTGGGTAAATCCCTGCTCCTTCGACCGTGCCACCAGGCGTCGCGGTGGCCGACACCTGCATTTCGCGCCCGTCTGGCCGAAGTGTATAGGTTACATCTCGGCCTTCAGAGGTGTCTACATACGAAACGGACTCCACCTCCAAGCCGTGCTCCGGAGCAAGTGCAACTTTGCCCCAAAACGTAGAACCCGAGCTACTGTGGGCATCTCCGATTGTCAGGTACTCTCCCTCCTCGAGTACCCAACCTGCACGCTCCCCGTCGAGGGATAGGCGAGTTCCTCCGACAATTGTCAGGTGGTTTCGAGTCAATTGCAGGGTTAAGTCAAGATAGGGAGGGCGCGAGCCATCATAGTACGAAGAATTGGGAGCCAGGCACGTAACAGGACTTGTTGTTCCACAGGCGGTTTCAAGCGTAGTATTCACTGGGGGGTTTCTGATGTAAGATACCCAGCACCGGAAAGTCTCCAAATCGACGCGCCCGTGACGCAGATCGACGTCGTAAGCGACGAATCCGCTCCCCAGCCATTGGTGGCATTCCGTTTCCGAAGGTAACACCGTCACTGAATCCGTCCCTAGTATTATCAGGCTATTTTCCTCCCCCAGGGGAAGGCCCCCGTTCAAGGGAAGGCCTATCGTCTTTGCTCCGGGAACTTCTACAGTTACCTCGGGAATTGGATGATCGTAGTAGTACGTCCAACCACAATATCGGGCGGTACCCTCGTGGCAAAAGTCATGCCTTGGATTCCACCTTGAGTAAGTATACATTTCATACCACGGACGACAGTCGTGCGATACCGTACGCTTTGGTGCGGGAGTGAGTATCGGTGGCGATGGAGGGG
Source organism: Candidatus Hydrogenedentota bacterium (assembly GCA_019637335.1). NCBI lineage: Bacteria > Pseudomonadati > Candidatus Hydrogenedentota > Candidatus Hydrogenedentota bacterium. Next base: position 33,002 of record JAHBVV010000032.1, read on the forward strand.
CGGTCGAGTCGCCTGTTATCCAGTAGCCAATGTTGATGGTTGCTTCCGGGTTCGACTGGCCCGTGTACGCATATACGGGCGCAACCGTAATATCGCTTGTCAGCCGAGGAATGGTAAGAATCTGCGTATCACCACTTATGTCGCCGGTCCAGTACAGAAAAGTGTAGTCGGGAATACCCGGCGCGGCTAGAACGACCCGAGTTCCAGCCTCATATACCGGTCCTGGGCTTGGGTACATAGTCACGGGATGTGAGTTCACCAGGACCAGATTACCGAAAGATTCGCGCATCCATCCAGGAATATCGATCCGGAAAGTCCTGCCAGTTGATACGAATACAGCCTCAACATAGACGTCATTCGGGGGCATGTCGAACTCCCAGATCACGTCTTCTGAGCCAGGCGAAGAGGATCGCCACTCAAGAAGCTCCATGCCATCGCCGGGAAGAGCAACGAGTTTCACCCGCTCTCCGGCGATGTATCCATTCTTATTGGGCGAGCGCCATATCGTGCCTTCACCGATGGAACGTGTAGATACCGAATACTTCGTTTGCTTAAACACTGCCCATACTATATAAGGCGCGGTCGTAATTGCGGTGGTGATGGACCCATCCGCAGGGCTGCTCTTTGTCGCCTTACCCGAGTCCCCGCTCAACCGTGCGGTTTTCTGCGCACTGAGAGAAATATCCCCTTGCCAGTGGTCAAACTCCCACCCGGGATCTGGAATTGGCGTGAATGTGACTACGTCACCAAGCTTGTATCCCTCGGGCTTATATGGCTGAATTTCAAACGTGCCGCCAGGCATGGCACCCGGCGGTGGGATCTGAATCTTGACCAACGGAGCAAAAAACGCCTTAAGTTGCTTGTTGCTGTTTATTAATATTTGGATCGAGGGCGAATCGCTACCATCTACATCATCACCTTCCCAGTGATCGAACTCCCAGCCTTCCGCAGGAGAGGCGATCACCGTAACGGACGCTCCAGACGCATAATTGTCAAAGACTGGAGTCACGCTTCCACCGTCTCCCGCGACGACATTCAGTGAGTACCAAACGCCATCCGGCTCGAATGTTGCGTGCACCGACATATCCGCCGACATTTCCGACACGGTGTGAGTAATGTCGGTGCTCGTGATGTCCCCAGACCACCCGGAAAAGAGCCACCCTTTGGCGGGCTCAGCGGTGAAGATGACCTCGGCGTCTTTGTCGAATCGGGTGATTCCCGGCGCGGGTATAACATTGCCCTCACCGGTCTGGGTGAGCGTGAGGGTGACCTTGTCGTCGGAATCCGGTTCATTGCGGAACACGGCCGTGATTTCCGTGCTTTCGGTCACAGGCGGCAGGGGGCCGGTGACGACATCGACTCCGGCTGCGTCGTTAACAATCCAGTGGTCGAACACCCACCCGCTTGCGGGCGTTTGCGTGGCGGTAACGCTTGCTCCCGGAGGCAGATATTCCTCGAAGGGCCCGTCCGAGGCAACGAGGTCGCGGTCATTGGATTCGAGGCCCGCGGAGTGGGCGAGATGTACGGCGCCCTCGCCGACGACATTCGCCGCGAAGCGGAAATGCGTGCCGCCCGGAAGGAATACGGCGACAATGTCGTGGGCGGCGTCCATGGTGATGCTCTGGGGGGCGTCGCTGTAGATGGGGCTCCCGTCGACGATCCAGTGGTCCAGATGCCGGAAACCGTCTTCCACGGCGGACACGGTCACTACGGTGGCCGGTTCCTGGGTGTGGGCCGGGTCCGGGTAGAACTCGTATCCTCCGGGTTCTGCGATGACGCGGCCAGGCGGGTTGAGGGAAACGGACCCGCCCCCGAAGCTGCGGACGGTGAGAGCGAAGGAGGGTATATAGACCGCGGTGAGTTCGGTGTTCTCCGTGAGGGGGAAGGTCTCTTCGTGGTTTGTGCTGTTGTGGATGCTCCCACCTTCCCAGTGGTCGAATCGGTAGTCACTGTCGAGCAGGTCTACGGCCCGAACGGTGACATTTTGGTCCGCGCGGAAGGGATTGAAATACTCGACGCGCTGGCCGGGCGCCTCATCTCCGTTGATGGGGTCGGGCGTGAACTCTATCCGGCCGGTTCCGGCGGGGTTGATATTTACCGTGAGCACATGAGGATCCAACCTGTAGACCGGATCAACAGTCCAATCGTCGGTCATGTCCAGGACGAGGGGGACGTCCCCGCTCTCCGTCGGCACGCCTCCCGAGCCGACGTATTCCCAATGGTCCAGGGCATAACCCAGTTCCGGGGCGGGGGACAAGGAGGTGGTTGCCCCGTTCAGGATGTAGTAGCGTGTGGCTGCGCCGTCGGTAGTTGGGAAGGACACGGACAGGAGGTCTTCCGGCGGGTTGACGGTAAAGGTGGCGGAGCCGCGGAGAGCATAGTCCCCGCCGGGCACGGGGTAGCCGTAGTCATCGCGCACCTCGAGCGAGTGGAAATCGTGTGTACCCACGGCGCTCAGTGTCAGGTGGTCCGTCACGGTGATGTCGATTGCCGGATCCCGGCTCCCATCAAAAGGTTGCCCGCTGCCGCTCCAGTGACTGAAGCAGACACCGTCGTCGAAGTTGACAAGCTGATGGTCGGGAATCGTGAGTGTGACGGTATTGCCTGTTGCGACGGCAATGGTCCGCGTGGAACCATTGTCTCCAATGATAAAGCCGTTGTCCACGTACACTTCGGGCGTGAAGTAGGGCGTGGGGAACTCCAGCGTGAGGATGGACTCACCGACGAAGTCGGCTTCGATGTGCTTGTCGCCGTCCATGGAGAAGGTGTAAGCGCCATTGAGCAGTTCCACGGGAGTTCCGTTGACACGCAGTTCGTCGACGAGCATGCCGGTTCCCGGTAGGGGCGTTATGGTGACCTCGGCGCCTCCCTCAATACATCCATAGGTGCTATCCGCCACGAAACAGTCGTCCGGCGCGGGCGTTACGAGGATGGTGCAGCCGTGATCCGGGGGCAACACCGTGCCGCCCGCGCCAGAGACGGACGCGGATAGTCGGTAGCGAGACACAAGATCGGGGCAGGCATCCGTGTCGATGGCCACGGTCGCGCCCTTTTCGGGGCTTTCCAGCGCCCGGACAGCGGGAGAGTTCGCGTCAAAGTGGACATCACTTACCTCAACAAGGTCGCCACTCCCGATGCCGGGACACCGAACCAAAGGATAGAGGTTGCGCACCTGGGTGCAGCGGAGATCAACTCGCGAGAGATTCTCCAGGCTGGAGAGCCCGTTCAATGCGACGCCTTGTGTGACGGAGTCCGCCATCTCTTCAACAGTCCCGAACAGCAGATCGTATAGGCCGGTGTCTGCCAGATAGATTTCCTCCAGGGCCACAAGTGCCACGGCCCCATCCAGCGCTCCTGGCTCATCGAGCGGATTACCCGAGAGATCGAGGCTTAAGAGTAGGTCGCCATCGTCCAGGTGGGACAGTCGGGTCACCTGATTATCCCGCAATGATAGTCTTGCGAGCAGCGGTGGCTGGGTCAGGGGATATAGCTCGGAAACGGAGTGCCCGTTGAGATTAACCTCCTGCGTTGTGCGAAAATATTCCACTCCCCGCAGGCTGGCGACGCTTTCGCACGACTCGCAGTCCCAATTGAGAACCACGGGCGCCGCATCCAGATCCATCGAATAGAATGCGCCCTCTGGCCGCCCAATACTGCTTCGCACGAGAAATTCAAGTTCGCTATCCACGAACGGTGGCTGGAAATCGCCGGTGCGGGCGCTCATGCCATAGTCGTCAATCCAGACCGCGTTCGGGTAATAATTGTCGAACTCATCCAGATACACAATGTGGATAGAGGTGATAGCGGACGAATCCAAAGGCGCCACTGGCGGGTCACGTTCGATCAGCTTGTCCTGGCTCCTCCAGGCGTCTGGCGGCCCCGAAGTGGCCGAATCCCAATCGTAGTCGCCTTTCGCGCCGCCGGGCTCTCCCTCTCCACGGATCCACACTTGCCGAAGTTTACCGTAGGTTTCGATGTAGACGTTGTACCACGCTCCGGGATCGAGCGGTTCAGCGAGGGGAAACTCCACCTGCTCCACATCGTCAGACCCGAAGGCGCCCCAACGTTCAACGAGCGTAATCTTGTTAGGGAAGATCTTCACCGTACTTGATATGGTTTCGTCCGCCGCACGCGTACGAAACGCCGCGCATATACTGTCCGCCAGTTTCTCGCCTTCTTGCCAGTCGGGATCCTCGTTGAAGCGAAGAGCGACATTGAGCCGGTTGTTCGGGGCCGTCATTGGGCGCTGGACGATGGCCACGTCTGTGAGATTCGGCGGAGCTTGCGCGTTTACGGTCAGGTATGCGTTTAACGTGTCGTCGCTCGCCACGACGATACCCGTTCGCAGCCATTCACCAGAACCCTCGACCGTCCAATCACCATCCGAGAACGCGCCGGGGTATGAGAGCTCAAAGTCATCCACAACCCCGTATGCGGGAAAAGATTCGTCTGCGTAGACGTGAACAGTCTCCGTGGCGACAAAAGTGTTGACACCGTCCCCCGCCACAAGTGTGACTGTATAGGCGCCAGGCGCGTTGTACTCATGGGTTTCTTGCTGGCTGCCCGCTTGCAGGCCAGACCCGTCCCCGAAGTCCCATGACCAAGACGTTATGGTTGTAGGAGCACTCGAGTTTATCTGGCAGTTCTCGGTGAATCGTAACGGAATCGTTCCGGTACCCGTGGCTTCTAATACTTCCACGGTAAACGCCGGGAGTACTTGATCACTAAATCGGACGGGGAGACGCACGCTATGGAGCGCATTCGCTATGCTCTCAGCCTCCGTACCTATGCGAAGCGTCACATAGTGGTCGGTATTCGGGGAAGCGAAGGTCTTCGTCTCCACCAGATTCGAGGCAAAATCCGTACTTTCAAAAACGCCATCGTCATCAAAATCCCACTCGCGAACCTCGTAGGGCAGATTCCCAGCAATTGAGGAATCCCGTAGCGTAATGCTGCCTTGGAAGCCATTCTGCGTCCAGGTGAACTGAGGGATGGGGTCAGTGAGGAAACTGACTTCCTGAGATGTCCTCGAGGTTCCATTGTGGCCGATGGCCGTCAAAGTCACCGTATAGTTGCCCGGACGAGCGTACTCATGTGCCGCGTCTCCCGAATCGGGATTCGCCGGGACATGATCTATAGTCACTCCGCTTCCGTCGCCGAAATTCCACAGATAGCGAACAACCGAATCCGCATTTGCCGTGGTATTGTCAAAAACCACTTCTCCGGGAAGGCTAATCCCATTGAGATCTGTTTGGATCACAAAATCGGCGACGGGCGCGGCAGTCACATATATGCTTCTGGTTGATTCGATCGTATTCTCATTGGGAGTGCCTGGACTCAGCAACAGGCGCAGGGTTACGTTATATTGTGTGCCGGCCTCGAGCTCGAAGGTAGCCCCCGACGTAACATCGCCTGTCGCAATATCGTCGACGAGCCAGGTTCGACTCACGTTCCCGCCGCCGATATAGGTCCGATCTTCAGCATGTACGCGATACACATCGGGAGAACTTCCGACCTGTTCACCCTGGCGTAGCGTGAAGAATGGCGTAACATCGGGCTTACGATTCTGCCCGATGATGTCTCCGATCACTTGTTCCTCACAACTCTTTAGGGCAAAAAGGCAGTCGATATAGTTGGACTCTGCCACTAGCACGTACTGGTTGGACATGCTCCCGACGGCACAATCTATCCGGCACAATCCTGCGTACTCGGAATAGCATCCTTGCCAACGGCTAACTCTCCATGGAGAGTTCTCTACGCTGGGTAAATTCTCTATGCAGCCAACACATTTGGCGTAGTCTAGCGCGCAAGACTCATACGCCATTAAACCTGCCCATTTCCCTTCTAAACGTTTGGAACATGGCTTGCCTAATGATGCGGGCGCGTCGCCATACATCTCCAACACGGTTGAGTTGCTCGGTCGGTAGTGCTCCTGGCTCTTGGGCTCATAGATAGCCCCGCGATATCCCAGAGGCATTGCCGCACCAGAAAGCTCGGTCACCTCGCCGAAGGGCAGGTATTCCATGCTGGATAGCCTGGCCGCATTTCCATCATAAGCCCGCCGGATGCTTCCCTTGATATCGTGAACGTAGTATGCCGCCTGGCTGCTTTCGGGCTCATTAGCGTCAAGATGTCCGAGAACTGTCGTCGATGGCGCCATCGGATTAAGCGGCACGAAGGTCAAGCGCGTACTACCGCTTGAGGCGCTCTTCAATGCCGTGGCGTTGTGTAGGACTTCCATTCCCGCTGGAAAGCCACCGAGCCCCCATTGGAAGAAGGATATCTCGTTGGGGACGTCATGCCGCCTTCTCTTTGTGTCTCCCCGGTGACTGTAACTTACGTCCTGCTCTCCAGGAAAGTCACTCGTGAAGGAGGTCGGTTGTAAGCCCTCTGTGTACGTGTAGTGTGCATAGTGCGTGCCGTCCGTCTTCGATACGACCCGACCCCAGCCGTCGTAGATGTAGGAGACCGGCGTACCGCCATTGGAAGTCACCGTCGCCAGCTTATTGTCTTCGTCGTAGGTAAAAGATTGGCTTTCAAGTACGCCGTTTACATTACTTACTACGCGAGTCAAGAGATTATTGGCGGGGTCGTACGTGTACCTATAGGTTGCGACAAATGAGCCGCCCGCGCCCCGACGAGTGGCTTCCGTCAATCGCTGGCGGACATCATAGTCATATACCCACCCGGATCCATCAAGCCTCGATTCCTCAAGCAGTTCTCCGGCAGCATTGTAGATATACTGGAAGCGCTCGACCAGCGCCGCGCCACTCGTATGTCGTATTTCAATGACTCGCTTATTGTCGTCGTAGGTGTAGGACGTAGTCATTCCATTGGGGGCTGTGGACGCCTTCAGATCTCCCTCGCCGTTGTATTCGAAAGTCCACACCTTTCCGCCCGGGGCCTCAATTCGACTCACCTTCCCGTGGATTTGCTCATAGCGATATGCAATATCGTTCCCGAAATAATCATTGAGATTTGCAACACGCCCCATGCTGTCATATGTATAACGCATTTGTGCGCCGTATGGGTCCCGTATTTGCGCTACTCGCCCCAGAACGTCGTAAGTGATTCGCAATCCGTGATTCGGGTCCAGCCAATCGGTGATTTCCGTGGTGCGGCCCTTGACATCATATTTCATGCCTACGCTTGCCACACTACTTCCGTTACTATACGATGTTGTGGCGAGACGCCCCAGATCGTCGTAGGTATGTTCTATTGGATTATCTGTACCGGTGGGGCCCGCAGCGGCGGCAATGCGCCTGCCATAATCATCATACGTAAAATGCTTTTCCCGACCCGCCTGATTAACCTCGGACATGAGGCGATTTGCCTCGTCGTAGCTATACGTAGTTGTGTTGTTTCTCTCATCAGTCAATTCAATGAGACGGTCTTTCGCATTGTCGTAGGAGAATTGCTTGCCGCCAAATTCGTCCGTTGTCGTGGCGATTCGCATGAAAGCGTCGTAGGTGTGGGTGGCGTCATTTCCCGATACGTTCGTCTCCGAAAGCACATTCCCGTAGCTGTCGTATGTAAAGGGTGTGCTTATTGCGCCATCGCTTCGAGAGAGTAGTCGGCCCATCGAATCATACGTGAGGCTTATCACTTGCCCTGAAGGCTCTTCACGGCTCGTCAACCGACCCAAGAGATCGTAATCGTATAGCGTAGTTCCCGTCGAGTCTGTACTCGAAATGAGTTGCCCACTCGCGCTGTATGCGAGTACCCGCTCGCTACCATCCGGGTGTATCTCTCGCACAAGATTGCCGTGAACATCGTATTCGTACTCGGTCACTCCCCAAAGCGAGTCCGTCTTCCTGGCAATCAGTCCCATCGAGCCAAGACATGTCTGGCATCCGCTCGTATCGAACTCGAATTGGGTTATGGCGCCAAGACTATCGTATTCAACGACAGCATTGCCGAAATCGTCGTAAATGCGCGATACGGCATATCCTCCCGGCGCTGTTTCATTAATGACATTCCCCATCTCGTCGTAAGTAAACGTCGTGTCATTACCCAAAGGGTCTGTGATTGTGACAATTTGCCCGTAACTATCGTACGTGTAGGTTGTGCCGTCTATAACTCCGGTCTCCAAGGCATTCTCGATGCGACCGTTGGCGTCGTACGTGATGGCAACGCTGGTCCCGTCGCGGCGAGTGATACTGCTGGGCAGCGCGTCGTCCGCACTGGCGTAGGTGAGCGTCTTGCCATAGCCGCTTACATCCGTGGTAACGGTGGCGCGCCCGTAAGCGTCGTGGGTATAGTCCGCGAGTACAACTGACCCGGGCCCTACAATCTGCTCCAGGGTGTAACCGTCTGTTCCATAGAGGTAAGTCCATCTTTCGAAGGTCGTGGCTGTCCCACTCGCGTAATAGTCGACGTGCCATGGCATGCCGGTAGCCCCTACGGGGGTGTAGACGTATTTGCTCAGCGGCGTGCTCTCGTCGTAGGTGATGACACTGGCTATGTAGGTGCTCAAGCTCCTTTGGTAAACCGTGCTAAGTCCGTCGGCTGTATTAATGGAAATCTGGCTGGCCAGGTAGCCCAACCCTGAAGCATAAGAGAACGACCATACGAGGTCGGTCGGCGCTGAGTTTTTGTCCGTAAGCTGCGTGAGGTAACGTGAAGCGGGCACGGAGCCGTGGGTGTCGTAGGTATAGGTAACAGGATTCTCGCCCGGATCTTCCACAGCCACCAGTTCATCATTGCCGTTATAGGTATAGATAAACGCGGCCAGCACTGTGGTGTCCTTCTTGAGCGATGCTTGCGAAATGAGGTTTCCGGTGTATGTGAATTCCAGGTACCGTGGATCATCGATTGGTGCGTAAGCCTTAATGAGCTTACCGACTCCCACCACATCGTCGTATTCCAGCGTGATCTGGTTCCCATGGCTGTCGACGATAGCTTCCAACCGCGCATAACGATCCGTGGTCGTGGTGGGCATAGAGAATTCGTACCGTCCATTGTCCGCGCGCCACAATATGTACGTACCTGCGGCCTTGTTGCGGACCAAAACCTGGCGCTTCTCTTCGGGATAAACAGCAATGGAGCGGTAGTAGATATCCTCGCTGGCGGTGCTGTCGGTGGGACTCCGGGCAAAGGTTCGAGCCTCGCCTGTCTCGTCGTAGACGATGACCGTGAGTGGGTAGCCGCCCACCGTGGGCGTAGAGGTGGTCAGGTGGACGTTAAGGTTGTGGGTCCAGCCAGATCCGATGTTGTTACTCCACGGTTTGGCTGGGTCCGTGTATTCAGACGTGGCAAAGCCTGCCTTGCACAGGTAGTGGCGGGTGAAGGCCAATTGCAGGTCGCCGCGTACCGGCGCCCGAACATCGGAAATCGCCAATTGGACCGTGGCGCCGGAAGGGATGACGGAGAGAAAGCCACCCGGCACCAATACGCCCGAATGGGCGATGCCGCCGGTCGCCGTATCCGGCGCGCCCGGCATGCCCGTCTGCGGTATGTGTCGCGTATCGCCGTCCCACGGATCCCAAGCATGCACCAGTGAGCCTTGGCTCGACTGAGGAAGGGACGACAGAGCCACCGTTTGGGGGCCCGGTGGGGGAGGTGGCGGAGCGTTGTTGTCATTGGAGCTGCCCGTGCCGCCCCGGGCGCCCTTGAGCGTATCCAAGTCCAGGACGGTTAGGGCGGCCAGGCTCTCATTCCCCTGATACTCGATTAGGGCCTTGCCATTCCACCGCGCTAGAAAATCCGCCAGCGCCATGGGCGCAGGGTCCGCGCCGTTGTCAGATACGAAGAGAGAATTACTCTCCCTCGCCAGAACGAGCAGAAAATGGTCGCCATCCACGTGGGCCACGAAGGGCACGGGTAATTGCTCCACTGACTCGGCCGCCACACCGAGGGTGTCGAGGCCGTGAAGTTTCGCAGCCTCGATCAATCCGAACATGCTCGCCCCGTGTTGATCGTTCCGGGATTCAATCGCCAGCGACTCCAACGTCACGTCGGTCCCCCGGAGAGCCAGCCAGCGGTGGATTGCGCGGGGGCCGCAGACTTGGGCATAGACTCGTTTGTCCGCAGGCGCGAAGTTATAGACCTCCATGGAGTTATACAGGTTGTCGTAGATGAACTTCAGGTCCTGCTCCACACCGGGAACAATCTTGTCGTCCGGGTGTTCCAATAGCAGTTGCTCCAAGATCTGCGCCGCGCCCCGGTAGTCGCCATAGTTGAGGTACACCGCGCCCAGTTTGTGCAAGGCCCGCGCCCGGTATTCCGCCTGGTAGCCCCCGGATTTGTCCATGCTGGCTACGATGCCCTCGTAGGCCTTGGCTTGGGCGAAGGCGTCTTGGGGATTCAGCATCTTGATCAGGTCCGCCATTTCCAGGCGGATACCGCCACCGGCCCTGCCGAGGATCCACTGGTCATACTCGGTGTAGAGGTCCATAGCGTCTTCGTGGCGACCCACTGCCCGAAGGGCTTGGCCAAGGTTGAGGAGCAGCCAGGACTTCACCCAATAGATGACGTTCGGGTCCGTGAATACACTGTCCACAAAACCCGCATCGAAGTCCTCCACCACCTCGCTCATGCGCAGAATGTAGGATCCGCGCTCGTTGGTGAAATTCTGAGCGTAGGCTGCCAGATTATATCGCGCTCCCAGCCGGTTCATGCTGGGCTGCGGCCGGGCCGCTAGTTCTTCCAAGTCGATGATGACATTCCGTAGCGCTTCGCCACCCTCTTCTACGCCATAGTCATAGTACGAGCCCACGGCGGAGTTCTGCAGCGGATCGTTGGGGTGCTCGTAGATCAGGCGCCGCGAACTCTCCAAAGCCCTCTGGCGGTATGGCGCAGCTATCGCCTCGTTCCCTTCGCGCTGCGCGACGTAGAACACTTCCTTGTAGTAGTCCGTGATGGCATATTTCCCAGCCGGACCCAGGGTCTCCCAGTCCGGGAATCCCAACTCAAATTCTTCGAAGCTCGTCAGCGAGGCTTTCTGCACCACCATGGCTTCAGCCTTGTCCATGAGCAACCGATTCGCGTCGGTTATCGCCTTCGTGCCGCGGTATTGGTCGAAGATGGGTAGAAGAATGGATGCAGCGTCTCGCCCTCGATTCTGCGAGAGGGCCGCCCGTGCGGAATCAAGCGCGTCCTCGGCCTCCTCCGGTGCGCGGCGCGGTGATGGCGACTTCAAGCTCCACAACGGCGCCGGGGCGGCTTTGACAACCTCAAGCACCTGTTCCACGGCAGGCAGGCTGGCCCGCGCGAGCATGGGTTTTGTTCCGGACGAAAGAACCGACATATCCGGTGGCGCTTTATCAGGTCGTTCTTCTCCAATGGCTGGCGGAGACGGCTCGTTCACAGAGGAAATTTCTTCAGATATTTCCGGGAGTATGTTAGCTGAATCGCTCGGCGTCGCGCCGGCGCGTCCAAACGAAAGGGCAAATACAACTACCCCGCCGATCGTTAGAAGACAAAAAGAAGCCCATGCCAGTTGATAGAATCTGCGCATCCGAACACTCTCCTCAGAGTCACAACGACTTAAGGCGCGCTCGGTAATTCTCCGATCCGAACACGTATCTCTGTTGGCTCAGTCAGTGGTTCTATAGATATCTATGTTAATATTTTTTCATATTGAAAAGCTGCCTTGGCGTGGTGCGGTGAAACTCACAACGACGAACGCGTTACTCGAACGCCCCTTGTCCCCGTGCGACACCCTCAATCGTGTCAACAGCTCTCTTTGAACCCAGGCCCGCGCGCCCCCTTTCCAAAGGTGGCGAGCCCGCTATACCCCTCGATTTCGAGAACTACTCATCCCTAGCTTGGTGAGATACAAGCTAGCATAGCGGATTTCAAATGTCAATGGTTTTGGCTCTTTTAGACTTCGCCCAAAGATCGTGCATACTGATCGAAGCGGCGTGCACTAACGTTATCACGCGAAATCCAGCATTGAACACCAAGCTCAAGATGCGATTTTTTCGATATAGTTTGCTATTGCTTAGTCTTATTACAATAATCCGCAGTCCGGATAAGCCCTTCGGATGTACTCTACGTTCGATTACGCTTATGCCGACGAGTTCTGAGGGATGCACCAAAGAAACTGTTCTAGAGTCCGATAGTCCCACTCAGCGAGAAGTCGTATAGGGCTTGTTTGACTTGAAGATATCTCAGGCCCACCAGCAACCTGGCCGCGTGGCGTGGCCTGCGCGCGCGCAGGCCCCAGGCGCCGGGTGGCTTGCCACCGTCTTCGGCCGTCGTCGTCGGGTCTCACCCCGGCACGGGCCCGGCGCACGGCGGCCGGAGGCGGTGGGTGCGCCCGCTTCCCCTCCCACCGGATCGGTCCCGAGTCCGAGGGGTCTCCGGGGGCTTCGGTTGGCCCGCAGGGCCATCGGAAGCCCGGGTTATGCGCGCCGGCGCGCTCGGTGGCGACGGAGGAGCCTCGGAGCGCGGCCCGTGTTGCGTCGCGCTCCGGTCCGCGGTCGGCTCGTCTTCGGAGTATCCGAGAACTCGCCAGTCGAGCACCAGGTCGATATCCTCGGAGAAGCGCTCGATGAGTCCGAAGGCCTTGCATAGACTCGTGCCGCCTTTGAATGCAAGACGGTCTTTCCAGGCGCATTCCGTAAAGAGGTAGTCCAGTATCCAGCAGACCCAAAAGTCCTTCTCCGCGATGGCGGGATGCACCCCCATCTCCGCGGCCGTTTCCTGGAAGAGGTCCCGGCGCGCATGGTTCGGGCAGCGCGCCACATCACGCATGGGGCGTTTCCTGCCGCGCCGCCAGGCGTTTGACCGTTTCGTAGACCCATGTCGTGGCATAGCGTGCTTCGCGCAGGGCCCGGGCGCGATCCTGCGCGCTCAGCTTGGAGCGAAGATGGTCCAATACCTGTTCATCCACCTTGTCTTCGCCGAGGGCCTTGAGCGCCTGGACCATGAGGGCCGTTTGGGGGGAGAGGCCCGCCATTTCCTTGTTCGCGCGGTGTTTCATGTGAACACTGCCACCTTCCCAGGTATAGCGCTTTGTCGGACCATCGCTGAAATACTGCCACCGGGCGGGCACCTGCGTGGACAGGCCCAACAGATTGAGGGCCGCCTCACCGGTAGGGATCAGCGTCCATCCGTGCGCGCGGGCAATGGCGCGCGCCACGGCATCCGGATCGGGACGGGACGGGCCATTCCGAACCGCGCTGTGGGCTGGGTAGTCGTACACGCCACGAAGGGGCCGTCGCAACGTGCCGGCATTGGCCAGCCGAAGCAGGGACTTCTTTGCGGCTTCGTAATTGGCAAGATCGAGGAAGTCTTTCGCGGTAAAGGCGCTTCCCCTACCGGATCCTTGAATTCTCGCAAGTATTTTCTCTTCATTCGTTGGCATGGCGTTGATACCTTGCTTCTGTCCCGAATTCTACCTATATTTCGGGACAAGATCAATCGGCAGATACCTCAAGCATGAGAGATGGCCGCGCCTGTAACTTGCACTCTTCTCTGAACCTGTACCCCGGTCATGTGACGCATTTACGGATTTGCAGCGGCAAACCCGTATGGGCAGCGTACAGCTACAAGTATTGGGGACCAACGTTCACAGGGGTCACCCTGTGTTGGGTACACCGCGCGGGAGCGCGCGAACACCGCCGAACGCGGCGCCGCGCGTCCCTCCAGGAATCTTTGCAGCAATCGAGCTATCAACAGCGGACGGGAGCGCGTCAAGAAACGGTCTGGATTCACGGATCCAGATGCCCGAGTTCCACCAGGGTGGTTCCGAGTTCCCGGAGCAAGGTCTGGTTCTCGCGCACCCAGTCCCAATGTTCCTTGGTGCTGGCGATGGGCCACGCCGGCCGGTCGTTTTGAGTGGAATTGGCGATTTCGTGCAGATACCGGAGACCATCTTCCGTCGGTTCCAGGGCCTTGTGGCCGGCGATGGCGCTGAAGGAGAGCGGGCGTGTTTCGGTCCGGACGCGCTGCCACTGGTATACGAAGGGACGCGGGGTCTGGAGGGACATCGCCGCCTTCGTAACGAAGGGCTCCAGTCGCTTGAGGGTGTCCGGGGAGCTGGCCCTGGCCTTCAGGGCGTCCGCCTGCATGCGGTCGCGCAGGTGTGATTCCTCGGCCATGAGCGCCTGCAATTGCTGTTCTCCCCGGGCGCGAACCAGGGCCTGCTCCGCCTCGGCCAGCTTTGCCGTGACTTCCGCCTCCGCCGCTTTCCGGGCGGCCTCAACTTGCGTGGTTCGGTCCTGCGCATCCGCGTAATTCAGGGCGTCCACCGCCTGCTGGAGGGTCGATTCGCCGCGAACGCCCCGCTGCTTCGCGGTGGCGAGCATGGCTTGCATCGCGGGCACGGTCTCCAGGTAGGGCTCGAGTGTGCTCTTGACGCGGTTTTCGAGCGCCGCGAGGCGGATGGAGAGCTCCGGGTCCGGCGTACCCGCGATTGCTCCGCTGTCAATGATCTCCTTCGCGGGCCCGGTCAGGGCGTTGAGTTCGGAGGTCATGACTTCCAGGGAGCTTTGCGTTACGGCCTTCATCGTTTGGACGTAGGATCGAAACGACACCACATCGCCTTGTTCCGCGGTGAGAAAGCGCCCGTCTTCGGTGGAGAGGAGGGCGAGAATTTCGGCTTCCCACTGCCGGTGCAGCTCGCCGAGCGTTTCCAGGTCGCCGCGAATCCGCGAGCCCGTATCGAGGAGCTCCATATACATGCTTCTTGCGAGCGAGAGGGCCTCCTGCTGCTGGTTTCTCTCTCGCGCCGCCGCAAGTTTTTCCAGATCGCCCGACGTGACCGGAGCGGTCGGCTTGGAACAGGCGATGGCGGTGAAGGACAGCATTACAGCGGCCAGAATGGTGGGAATACGATCGCGATTCATGAACAGCTCCCTCATCTCGTTCGGAGACGCATGTTGGTTGACACCCGGTTGGCGCCCGTATTTCCCGGAAGCGGGAAACGCGGGCTACGACAGCCGGAGGTGTGGATTCTCGTCATCGAATTTCTGTATTCGCGCGTCCAGCCTTGCGAGCACGGATATGGCGCGTTCGTCGACTTCTTCCGGAGACACGGCGGCCTCGGTGGCGGATGCGACGCCGATCTCCTCCAGCGAGGGCCACGGCAACACATCGCGGCGCTGTTGAAAGTCGAGCCAGCGCACGGGATGGAACATCTGGACCGCGAGCGTTGCGCCGCCAAACTGGGTGTATCCGCTGCCGGAACGAACGTCCATATACGCCTGCAGGGGGTGGTCCGTGACGCGGAGCATGTCATTGGTTGTCACCCTCGGCTTAATCACATGGGACCAGCGGTCGAAGTATGGCGCGTCGGGCAAGCCGTCCCGCGCCAGCGCGTACGAGCCCGAGCGGATGTAGGCGAGCTCATCGCCGGAGCGCTTCGCGAAGTCGGTCATCTCCTTGCAATCGGAGAAGGAGAAGTAGAGTTTGAGGCGGGTGTTCTGAAGCACCGTTGAACGGAGGTCGTACGCGGGCGTCTTGAGATCGGATATGGATTGGTTGGAGAGTATGGCGGAGAGGCCGAATCCTCGGGCCTGCTGCAATATGACGTTGAAGCGGTCGCCGGCGAGCTTCTGAAATTCGTCGACGACCAGGTAGGACTGGCGCAACGGCACACGGAGTTTCGCGCGCGAGCGCATCGCGGAGAAATAGGAGAAAAGCGCCAGATTGCCGATCTCGCGCGCGATGATACTGCTTTCCACCGTGGGCAGCCAGAAGTAGACGACCTGCCGCTTCTCCACAACCTGGCGCATGGAGATGATCTCGGATTCCGGAACGTCCGGCGGCGGTTTGAGTTGTTTGAACTCCGTGAGCCCGTACAGGGTGGCCAGCAGCTCGAAGGCCTGGTGCCGTTCCTCCTGGGTCCGCATGCTTGCTTTGGACACGCGGTCGCACAGCTCGTCAAAGGTGCTGGCGTCTTCCGCGCGCAAGACCTCGTGCAAAAGCATGAAGTTCTTGCGGCTGTAGTAGGATCGGCCGTATCCGGGACCGTGATTCAATTCCAGGGCGTCGAGCAGAAGGTTTGCCAGGTCGGAAACATAGCGATCGGAGTAGGTCATGTCGCCGAGCGGGTTGAAGTAATGGGTCGCCATCCCTTTCTCCGAGGTGAACAGGCGAAAGCAGTCGTTCAGCGTTCGCCCCTCGCGCTCGGCCTGTTTTCTGACCTCTTCCCGCACGGTGTGCAGCAGCGCGTATTCGCCCTTGAGGTCGATGATGACGATGGGGGGCATGCCGCCCTCCTGGTTTTCCTCGTCCTGCGGGCGCGACCGGATCAGCTGGACCAGAAGCGAGAGAATGCCCAGGGATGTCTTTCCCGATCCGCTTCCGCCGGCGATGTAGGCGTGTTCGGCGAGAATGTCGCGGTGCAGGAGCAGCGGGAAGCCGTTGGTCGCCTCCAGGCCCATGAAAAGGTGGTCGGACTCCCGAATTGGGATATCGGGGTTGCCCGGTTCATAGGCAACGTGCCGGGAGTTGCGCAAGCGGTCCACAAACCATTCCCAGGGGCTGCGTGTATCCTCGGTGGCGGCGCGCGCGCCCATCCTGTCACCCAGGCGCAGCACGCTGTGAACGGTTCGCTGTCCCGCCGATACAATGAACAGGGCGGGTAGCAGCAGGGCGTTCAACAGGGCCACACCAAAGCTGGCGGCCACAGTGGCCGGGTACTCCGTCAGATTACGAACAGCCATTTCCATCCAGGAAGTCGTCGAGTGCGAATACCAGGCGGCCGCGAAATCATCAAGTTCGGGCTCGGCGTTCGAAACCTGTTCCGCGAGTTGATTCATCTCTATGTCTATTTCAATCTTCTTATCGAGGTCCGCACTCGCGCGCGCGATGCGCAAGCTGTCCAGGCGCTCCAGTTGCCTTTGTGACTCGTCTCGATCCGGGAGCGCCGCCCAATTCAATTCGGGCATCTTGTCGCTCAAGAATTCGCGCCCACCCCTGTCGTCGTAGGCCATTCCTCGAAACATTTCCGTGTACTGGCCGCGAAAACCGGGCATATCCCAGGCGAAGAAGAAACTGGTCCCAACGCAGAACGAGAACAGGAGGAGGAGGAGGCAAAGCGTGGCCATGCGCCTTCGGACGAGGTAACTCGTCTGGGGCGTCCAGACGCCTGGCATGGGATGGGGGAACTTCCTTCCGTACGTGAAGTATTCGGTGAAGAGGTAGAACAGGGTATTCATCAGATACCGAAGCGTGATTGACCGGTCTGAGGCGCGGAGCGCCCGAAGCGGGCCCCGGAGTATGCTGTACAGGAGGACGCCGTATATGAGCGCGAGTATGAGAAACGGGGACTGGCTGGTTCCCAACACCAAGAGGACATACACCGTCAGGACAGTGCCCAGGTCAATGCCCGGCCAGGGCTGTTTGAGCGCTTCCATCCGCTCGTCATTCCGAAGGCAGGGGTGCGAATTCATGAATCCGACCGTGAAATCGAAGAAGTCCCGGGCGACCATCCTGGTGACCAGAACCGCCGGCGCCCCGACCGCGATCACCGCGAGGTAGGAGTAGTCGAGCATGTCGGCTACCAAAAAAACTGTCGCGGCGAGCAGGGAGAAGAATATCGCCAGCGATATCTGGATCTGCCGCCGCCGCAAGAGCAGGATGCTCTGACCAAAGAAGAAGTCGGGGAGAGCGAGGATTAGGATGAGCGTAATCGCGCCAGTGACAGCAAGGCCGAAGGCCATGTAAAACGCCAGCACGGCCAGCATGATGGAAGCGTATTTCAGATAGGGGAACACGCTGAAGATTGAGAACAGGGGCGGGTCGAAATAGTCCTCGCGAAAGGCGAGTTCCATATCCCGCAGTTGTTCTGGCGGTGGGAGCCGTTCAAAGTTGTATTCGATGGGTGGACGCGAATAGCGGAGAAGGCTCCGGCGCAACGCGTTGGCGGCGTAGGAGCCGACGTTAAACAGGTCATCAATCACGAAGCGCCACTCCGATTTCGTTCAGGTCCGGCGTGACCGCAATACGGACGTGCCCGAGCCGTTTCAGTTTCAACGCCTGGACGCGCTCTTCCAGCCGCTTTTTGCGTTCCGGTTTGCTGACAACCAGGAGGTTGCCATAGCGGGCATGCTCCACGTACTCCCCGAGAGCCGGTATCTCCGCGCATTCCAAGAGGTCTTTTCGGGTTTCGCGCAGCGCATACCCGTCGTCAGAATGCGCGCCGAGCAGGCGTATCCGGTATACACGCCGTTTTCCCGCGATCTCGATACAGTACGGGCAGTCCTTCGCCTTGAGCGGGTGGTCAAACAGGGTTATCAGGTGATTTTCTTCAAGGCGAGAGTAACGGTCGGAGGACATGCAGCATAGCCAGAGAACCCGAAACGAAAGTTCCAGCGAGTTCTCGTTGAGTTTCTTGGCCCGCTTGGGGGAAAAACCGGCGTGCGCCGCGCCCTGGGGAGTGAGCTGATAGGCCGTGTGCCCGCCCAGAATACTGCCATAACCCTCGGCGCGCCCCAGCGACTTGACGAGGTTTCTTGACCTGAGATCGCGAAGCGCGGCGGAAACGTCACCCCGGCCGTCAAAGACCTTCTGCATGATCTTCAAGAACGATATCCTGTATCGGCCTATGTGTTCCGCCATCAGATCCGGCAGTGTCTTCTCGGCTCCGTTCGTCACCAAATCTCGTACGAAAGTCCTATGCGCTGGCAGTAGGTGTGAAATGAACGCAACTTCTCTACCCTATATGCGCCTCCGAATTCAATCGCCGTTCGCCTCGGCCGCGTCACGATGGCGTCGGGGAGGTGCAGTTTTTCCCGGGTCCGGGCGCCTTTTCCGCGCTCCCGGAGCTTTTCCTCCGAAATCCAATTCCCGGCGATTGCTGGCTCCAGCATCCGTTTTCTCAGAAAGACGGCGGCCATATGGAGGTCGTGGGTGCGCTCCGTCGGGCGCGGATGGCGTCCGCCCCAACCACCGTATAGCCGGCCGGATTTCCGGGTTGCGATAACCGCCGTGTGGCGGATCGGGGGAAGCGCCCAGCGCTTTCCAAGCCGGTACGCGAGTTCGTCGAAATCCGGGGTAGGGGCCCCCGGGCGCCAGTGCCCGATCGGGGACTCCAGCGAGAGTTCGGGGTGCGCCAGCATATCGAACGTATGAATACTGCCGGCCAATTCGAGTACTTCCAGACGCCTGACCGCCGCACGACGGCCATGGCGAAGTCCACTCCACCAGGTGCGCGTGATTTGTTCAACCGTAAGGACTCGCACGCGAAGTGTGAGAGCGTCGAGGATTTCATTGTCTCGGCTTGTAATCGCGGGCATGCCGGTTCTCTCTCCGCTCAAACCACCTCCTCAACCACCTCTTGACTGCCTTTAGGTGGGTTACAGAGGTGGGCGCGGGGTCAGCTCTAACACCAAGGAAGTAGGGGACTTAAGATAAACTGAACGGACGCCGCTGCGCAAACGTATTGGGACGACGGGATTGTGGGTTCGCGCGGTGGCCGGAGCGTCCAGCGGAGGCCTGGCGACGCCACCCGTTCAGGGGGGCGTCGCGGCGCTGCACCCCGCCCCAGCGGGGTCAGCGCCAGCGCGAGCGGCCCAGCGAGCGCAAGGCCCGTCCAGGGCCGGGAGCCCTCGCGCCCAAGCGCGAGGCGACTACCGCGCGTTCAGCGCGGAGGCTCCGTTCAGGAGCCCGGCGACGCCGGACGTTCAGGAAGGCGTTGCGGCGCTGCACCCCGCCCCAGCGGGGTCAGCGCAGGCGCGAGCGGCCCAGCGAGCGCAAGGCCCGTTCAGGGCCGGGAGCCCTCGCGCCCAGGCGCGAGGCGACTACCGCGCGTTCAGCGCGGGGGCTCCGTTCAGGAGCCCGGCGACGCCGGACGTTCAGGGAGGCGTTGCGGCGCTGCACCCCGCCCCAGCGGGGTCAGCGCAGGCGCGAGCGGCCCAGCGAGCGCAAGGCCCGTTCAGGGCCGGGAGCCCTCGCACCCCAGTGCGAGGCGACTACCGCGCGTCCAGCGCGGAGGCTCCGTTCAGAAGCCCGGAAGAGGGGCGGCCCGGGAACGGGCGAGGGGCGTGACAGCTTCGCTGGCGCGAGCCTCGCTTCCGGGGCGTGGCTGCCAGGAATAGAGGCCGAGCGACTTCCGGGCGCGGAATAAGGGAGGCCTCGGGGTGGGGCCGAGTCGACAGCATGTCCTGACCAGGGCGACGGGTCGGGAATGCCGAGAGCTCGGTGAGAGACCGGTTGAGGATTTTCCGCAAGGCGGAAATCCGAGCCGGGTTCGACCCGTATACCCGCCGCGCGCGCCGCGTGCGTCCGAGGAAAGGGCCGCTGCGCGCCCGCGCAGCCGGTGGGGATGGGTCGTGGCGGGTGTGGCGTTGGCCGGGGCGGGGCCATGCCGGAGGCGCCGGACCGGAGGGAGGGGCGCGAGCGGAGGTCCGGCGTCGCAGGCCGGGAGAGCGGGCGAGCGATGTCCCTGCCAACGGCGGGGAATCGCGAGCTGGCGAACCATGGACACTGCGCGCGCGAAGCGCGCGTCCCTGGACGTATCGGGGATGGGTTGCGGGGTGCAGACAGCCCACGGCAAGCCGCAGGCTTGACGTGATCGGCTTGCGAGCGATCAAGCGATGTCCTGACCGAAGGTCGGGAATCGCGAGACGCGAGCGGCAACAGGGCCGGGCCGAAGGCCCGCACCGAGGAGGGGCGGCGTGGGGCGTCCCGCGCGAAGCGGATGGTGATCTCTTCACCGTCCGCGTGCGTCATGGACACTACCGGGCCACAGGCCCGGACGATGTTGGGGGGTGGCGTGGGGCGCCCGCGCAGGCGGGCGGTGATCGGTCCACCGCCCGTGCGCCAGAGACACGGCCGGGCCGCAGGCCCGGACCATTTGGGGCGCGGGTGGCGTATGTCAGTTCAGGTGGAGTTGAGGAAAGCCCCGTTGGCGTTTCTCCCGCTCCAGGGCGTGCATCAGCTGGAAAGCTTCGCCGGCTTCGAGCATCCAGAGGCTGTCCAAGTCCCGCCGAAGGCGCGCGAGGCGCAAGCCCTGGGCAAGGTCAAGGTGAAGTTGAATAAGCATGGTGGCGATGTAGGCAAGCTGCGCGGGTGTTGGGTTCATGGAGTTACCTCAGAAGGGTTGCTAATGGCCTGAGAATCTCCCACATGACGCGATCGTTGTCGAGGGGTGCTCCGGGGACAACTTCGGATGTCCGAAGTTCCACGGTTACCTGAATATTCCGGAGCACGCAGTTGGCTGGAGCGGTTGAAGCGAAAGGTAGAGAAAACAGCCTGCCTAACTCGTGCAATCCGCCACTCCAGGCTCATAGAACGATAACAGTCTCTCACGGATTTCGCCTGGAATATCTCGGACGCCTGCACGTTCGGGCGAAAAGTATGCTAAGAGATCTTGTATGGACCAAAAACCGTGTCGGCCACCGTCGCTCCAAGATTGAAGTGCAGTTCGGCCGATGAATCCACGTGCAAAAAACGCAAGCAACACCAATGCTCCAAGGGCGGTTAGCTCCTTAAACCCACTTTCAATCCCAGGCGAATTTTGACAACGCCATGGATACCAAATGACTATATCACCGAGACGTGGCAACTCCGTCTTGTTTTCTGTGCTCTGTCCGATCAAGCGAAATCTGATATTCTCGTTCGGACCAATCGTCATGCGGATACCCATGTCCTTGTAAAGCTCTCCTGCTTGGTATTCTTCACCAAACCCATCGCCCTCTTTGAGAAGATCCAGTAACATTCTATTGGCATCTCTAACGGCGCTCTCTTCAATCACTAAACCCTCGCCAGAATCGCGGGTGCCCCCGTGCAATCCAAGTGATTGCCTAATCTGGTCACAGTATTGACGCCAATGAGAATCAATCTTTGGGCGCCGGGCCATTAGGTCCTTGATAGACTCACATTCATTTGCAAAGAATTCGAAGACTCCATCGACCACACATCTCGCATTAATCTCAACGTCAAGTACAATATTATGAAATCGATCTTGTGGATGTCTTGACGTAAGTATCACATGAGGAGTTATGTGTTTCGAAAGTAAGCAACGAATAGTCTCCCTTCGCAGTGCACGAGACCCGCCTGAGTCCCCACCCCGTAGAGCAATGCCTTCCGTGGGCACGCCCCACATAAGGCGACGGGAAAAACGAGGCAGCTTGGTCTGAAACTCTCGGGGTGCCACATCGGAAAGATCAGCAAAACACCGCCAACAGAACATGACGAGCCAAGACAGTCGGTCACAATATTTTTGAGCAAATGGTTTTCGGGATTCGGAGTTTTCCGGGTTAGAAAGCTCGGCAATCTTGCCTAACTCTTCGCCTCTGATCCACATTAGAGACGCGGCGCAGAGTCGCATAAGCATGGGCTCTATGAACTCTTCTCGACGGGTTTTTCCGAGATCATCGCGCTCAATACACTCCTTCGCCTGCTCACGAATCGCCTCAATCAAAGACTCCAGTGCGTGGTCAGAAATTGACAGCCGACGCAGTTCGTCACGAAGACGAGCCTCGACTTCTGAATCATTCTTCGTAAAGAACTCCTCACCACGGTCCCTGTTCCCTTTTTCCTGCTCATAACAATACACTCGTGCAGACAACCAGAAGTCACGAGCAGTTATCAGTCCCGGTAAAACGAGTTCGACAGGAGGGTTCTCTACGCCAATCTGGCGGAGCCGCAATAGCCATCGTTGAATCGGCCATATACTCGCGAATTGAGTACCCGTATCCAACAGCGCGAAAACATGGGGCAGGGCTTGGTAGGTATTGTCGAGAAGAATTCCATCCGGGTGCCCACTAGCGGTATCCTCAGCGACTTTGCTAACCAGCGGAGGTCGAACATTTGGCGCGCTGGCTAATTCGAGGATGCGAAAGACAAGATCCTTCGCAAGTTCGCGTGACTCTTCCGTGGCCGCTTCGTAATACAACGTATTTTTAAACAGCGCGAGAATGTCTCGTACTCTTACAGATCGCCCTTCACCCAAATGGCGCATCAGTGTTATCACGGTCCGCAAACTGGGAAACGATACGTCGTCTATTTTGGCCAGTGTTTGCTTTTGCAGCTTTCGAATGTCAGCCTCAAGTATCGCATTACTTAATTGTTCGCCTCCCGGAGAAGACCTCAAATAGTACCTTCTAATGACTTCCGAAGCATCACTAAACATTTCTATGCAAACTAACGCTTCACCTCGGTCCGCGAGGCCAAAACGTCCCGCACGGCCCAACAAATTGTGATACTCGTTCGGTTTCAGCCAACGCTTTGGAGAAATATCATCACTGTCGTAATCGACTCGGGGCCACTTGAGGTCCGCGAGGATTACGCAATCAACGCTTAAATTCACGCCATACGTCAAAGTTTCGGTGGTGTATATGATCAGACCGGCTTTGGAATCGTGACGTTGAGAGAAGTGATGCTCAATGGATTGGCGAATCTCTCGATGGGTATCACTAACGTGTACATATATTCCCTGCTCCGCAAGGTCTCGAAATAATCGCTCTTCCTTCTGATCTTCCATATATCTCAGGGCGAGTTCGAACCCTTCAGGCAATCGCCTCTTATTATTTTTGCTTGACGCACTTCTCGCTCGGAGGTGCAAATCGGCTAACCGACGCGTACCAAAGGACGAGTTGACGCATACAAGGACAACACCGTATTCAAGGCTCTTCTTCTGCACCAATGGCACAAGTTTTTCATAAAAAGTGCCGTCGTTTTTCTTGACCGTCTCAAAACCTGAGCTAAATGAACGCTTGGTCAGAGTTTCCTGGACCTTGACTATTAATTTTCTTGCCTCAGAAGACTCCAGATGGCGGTCCTTCTCTTCCTTAAATTCGACGATTCTGATTGATTCATCACCGTTTGGCCAAACAAGCTGATGAAGTAAAGGCACCGGCCGCTCAGGCGCGACAATCCTGATAGGAGGGACTTCTCTACTCCTCTTATCTTTATATGTAAGCAAGTTCTTTACAGAGTCTACACTGGCAATCTGCTCGGTGCTGATACCAACAATCCGGCATATCTTCTCTGCTTTTCCGTTAGCATCGAGTATTCGAGCCAACAAAGTATCGAGAACACCGCCCCGTTGCTCATTGGCGAGCATATGGATTTCATCAATGACGACCATCCCGATTCCATTGTTCGCAATCTCACTCAAGAAGAGATCGGCTTTCTCATAGACGATCATCGCGACCTTGAAATCGCCGCTCCGAATACGGCTGTCGTCTTCCGGAAACTCGCCCGAAGAGCGCAATACCCCTCGTTTATCGAGGACCCCGGCAACGCAATATCTATCTATGAATTTATCATAGCGTTCATTAACGAGAGAGCGCGTTGGCGCGATATAGATGACAGGACGAAAATGTTCGACAGCCATGCTCAGGACCAGTAATTCAGCTACGGTTGTCTTTCCACAGCCCGTTGGCCCTCCAAGTAGCACATGAGTGAATTCGCTATTCGCTCCAAAAGTAGGAAACAGCTTGTTTTGCTCGCTTGTAGCCCCTGAACTTCTGAGCTCGACTTGTGGACTCGAAGCGCCTTCGTAATTAAGTGCAGCTTCTACCATACCCCCTGGGTTAGCCGTTTCATCCCAGGCACGTTGATTCTTATCCAGGATTTTACCGACCGACCCAGGGTCGGATGGGATTGCGAGGTGGAGGAGGTCTTTCAGTCTCGGCCGCCGCCCAGGATTCTCATCGACTCCATCCTTGGCAATTCTTCCTCTTTTTTCCAGACCCAACCATTTCGCCAATCCATCAAGAGCAGGGTGATCGGACGTATTTCTCGCCGTGTTCTCTCGCAATTGAAACAAGAAAACTTGACCCAAGTCGGAGTGTGCCATTTCTTCCCACAGCTCTTCAAAAGAGTTTGGAACTGGCTTCGGATCAATGCCTTCCGAAACGAATACCTTGTCGTCAGGATGTAGTAGAAGTACCGCGCCTGTCTCGAGTGCATGGACAACCTTCTCCGCTACATAGCCATATTCTCCCAGTTTCTGCGCTTGAATCTGAGAATCGAGTCGGGCACTCAACAACACGAGGAGAGAGCTTGCGTTGGCACGCTTCCCAGGAAACACGTAACGTGCCATAAGTTCACAGAGCATGGCGGCCGATTTGCCCTCTATCTGGCTATTGGCAACCTCTTCTGCTTTGACACTCTTGGACTCAAAATGCACCGCTACTGTTTTTGCAAGATGCTCTACTGACGTGTTTAGAAAGGAATCTTTGAAAGGTTTATTTGTGTTTAAAGGAGAGTCGTTCCACCACAATCCCGCTTCGCCATCACCCTCATAGACAAGTACAGTCTCTACTTTTTCGGCTTCATCACGGTCATTAAGAACGACCAGCGGAAATCCTAGCAAAAATGGGGTTGTCGCTTTACTGTTCAATGATCAGTACCTTCACGGTTTGAGCGGAATACTCAATTGCTGGTGAGTCAACAATCCGAATGGCCACATCCACGGCACCACGAAGCTGAATACTTTCGGAGATGCTACCGTCGTCGCACTCGATAGTAAGACGTTGCGAAGGCGCGACACACTCAAAGACGACGGAAATGCTGGTTCTTGGAGATTCTGCAAACACGCTGATACGACCCACGCCATCTCCATCAAGTGTTACATCGACATGACCCCCGTCTTTCAACTCTATTGTTTCTGCAATACCGCCACTTGATGCTGCCAACCTAAGAGACTTCTCAGGCCTTGATAGTTGTTGTGTCACCGCAGGCTCGCCGCCCTCGGTTTCGACCGGCCAAGACCCGTCATTGTCACCCTTCTTTAGTCCTTGGTGTTCGCTCCAGAGTGCGCGAGCATCGACGACATTGGGTTCTTCGGTCATTTCCGTATCTCTTATCCCCCCGGACATCAACTTAATTGCCGCGTCTCTGTACGGTGTATCACAGATCTGCACATATTCCTGATACATACGAACCACGGCCCCGTCATCCACAGATATGGAGCCAGTAAATGAAGCGATGGTGTCCGCATTATGGGCAGCGCCGTATGAGGCATACCGCCAATGAACGAGCGCTTCGAGCTCATCTTCCTCGAGAAACCCCACACCTTTCATAAGCAGTGATCTGGGCACGGGGTGTTCCATTCCCATAGCGGCGAAACCGGCGAGGTGATGTGGCCGGTCCCCCAGAAGAAAGTCATCAAGGGTTGCCAGTTCGGGGCAGTAGGCAACCGGTACGACTTGAACTAACTCGTCCTCCTCACCGGGAGTCGCGAGTATCAAGTACCCATCTGGTATGGGCACTACCTTGCGATTATCAATGGGCCATGGAGACCACAGGGTTCCCATCACCATCGGGATTTGTGGTTGCGATGCTCTTCGGGCCCTTGCATTTCGAATCTCAATCAACCGATCCATATCCGCAAGAAATTTTTCTTCCGCTTCTTTATTGAGTGGGGGAGGAGACACTGCTTTAGATTCAGCTGCCTCTTCGTCATCTGCGATGGTAAGCAGAAACAAGCGCAGGTGCTTTGATAAGCATTCCTCCTGATCTGCCACAAAGAAACGGAGCGACTTAACGCTATCAAAGTCTTTCAAGATCACGTCGGCCAAATAGGATTGCGCAAGGCCCGGATCGGACCAGTCAGGTTGTATCATAACAGTGCTTGCTTTCCGCAGAAGCTACGTTTGTAAACTTGATGACTACATCTAAGCATTACTTGCGCCGTTTATCCGGGTTGAGGGGTATTACTCTCAAGCAGCAGCTCCATCGGACCCGCATAGACGGCAGCAAGTGCTGCCTTGAACAACTCTTCGTCATCACATTCTACCTTCAGCTTTGCCAGTTTCTTTTTTACTCTTCCAAAAGCATCCGACACACGCTGTGCGTTCCGGGGGCCATCAGGCACTCCACTGGCGGCACACCATGCAATAATTCCTCTAGCGCTCAGATTGTTTTCGCGACCCGCCCAGACGTATCGCTCGGCGAGGGTCATGGTGCTCCAGATACGAGTCTTCCAAGCTTCGAGTTCCTCTACGTCTATCAGAGATTGGTCCCGCTTGCCTATAGTATCCTGCCGCGTAAGACCAGACCCGTCCTCTTCGCTGACGGGCTCGTCCAAATCAACTTGTGCCGCTCGTGAAGGAAAATGCAAGCCCGGAGGCATAAGAGCTACAAGTGCATAAGCCAGGGTACTACGGTTAACCGCTCCAAGTGTCTCGACCACATGACGACCGATACGCTTCAAATCTTCATTGCGCAATATAGGATCGTCAAGTTTGGAGTCCTCCCCGTAAAGGACTAGCCTTATAACGTCAAAATCTTCATCCAGGTGGGTCGAGGTCTGGTTCACACAGAAAACAAACCGGTCCCTAATCGCTTCCGCCACAGTATTCACATCGTGGTTGGAAATTCTCGAGAGCCCCAGCTCTTCCTGGAGTGGGCCCAAGCGCATGTAGAACTTCCCACTCAATTTCCCCTGGTTTTCCTGGTTGAGATACTGCCGCCACAACAGACGAATGCCTGGAACTGGGTCCGGACAATCTATGAGCTCTTGGCGTTTGCGATCACTCTCGATATATTCCCAGAACCCACTCAACAGACCATCGGGATCTTTCAGCCAAGCCAGTCGACTACCCACACTCTGCCTCAAGTGTTCATTCAATTTGCGCACATCCGGCTGCGGTTCTGCTCCGGAAAAAAGAGAATGAACCATGTGGCAAACTTTGATTGGGAGACGTGCCACTGTTATTTGTTCCTTTCCCCGTCCTTACTACAGTTTGCAGTGGGCACTTGCCAAGTTGCAGCGAGGTCACAATCCGACCATGCCGGATACTCTTTGAAAATCTTTCTCACCTGTTGCAGATCGCATTGAATCTCGCTGGAGATCAGCATCTCGACCCGCTTGAGTTCAGCAAGTTCTCCGGAATCAAGGCTTGACTTGTGCCGGTTCGGGCGAATGCCTCCACGTGAACTATAGAATTGCTCGCGCATGAACATAAAACGGTGCAAGACGTCGAAATACCCCCCGCGCCCGTCACCGACCAAGTTGTCTACACGAATACTGTAACGTACGAGAGTATTCTTGGTGTGCCCGTGGAGGATTGGAATCCGCGCGAATGGCGTAGCGTCGTCGCGCGTGGTGGCGCAGCCGAAGTGTCCTTTTCGGTCCTCGCGCTGCACACGGCTATAGCCCGGGTTCGTCTCACCCCACAGGTGCTCGGGTACCCAGTAGATACTGCCCCGCGGTACGGGCTGTACTTCCGCGAGCAGCATCTCTGCCATTCTTAGATTTTCCACCGAAGGCATTCGCATATCTCCCCGTGCTTTCGAAAGGACTTCCAGCGTCCCTCTACCCTTGGCGGGTAACTGTATAGTGGACACTGCGCGACATACAAGTCTCAGTAAACGGAACTATTCACTGAGGGGGGCTCATTCGATACGGAATTTCGCGAAGGTTGCCGCTGCATCCCACGGAAATTCTTCCGGACCTGCTCTTATTACAAGAAGAACGCCGAGGACACCAAGCTTAGATCGGCAAGGACTAACAAAGCAGCAACGATAACCGTAGCGCGCAATTGAAGGTGAGAAGAATCATGAAAAAAATCAAGGGCAAAAAGCACCTGACGACGGTCACCGCGAAAGACGTGCAGAATGTTCTCGGGCAATTGGATGAAGTGAATCGGAAGGTAAGATCCTCTGGCTCCCTTAGAGAATTCTTCGACGATGTCGTTGACATGGGCACTCTGATTCGCGACTTCACTACTGGCCGTTATTCCTTGGTTCCCTGGCGAACCGTTTCAGCAGTGACTGTGACGCTTACGTATGTTTTCATGCCGTTGGATGCCATCCCCGACCTGATACCTGGCATCGGTCTCACCGACGATGCCGCCGTGGTCGCGCTCTGCCTGTCTCTGATACAGGACGACCTCGAGGACTATCGCCGCTGGCGGCTGCGGAGTGGGGGCTAATACGCCTCTGCGTCAGACCTACATCCACCACAAGAACGATAACCATGTCCATCAAGCTTTCGTCATTCGCATTAGACAATCCTTCCCCAGTTTGGGGGTTTTAACTGCGGCGAAAACATCATCCTCCATGATGACCGGAAATCTTCCTCAACTCGCTCTTAGTTACCTTTGTAATCAGCCCACGGAGAAGGAACCATGAATCTGATCGCCCTACTAAAATCCCCGCTGGCTCGTGAGGTGGCCAGTATGGTCGTTCTGAGTCTAGTGGGCATGCTGCTCGACAAACTTGAGGATAGTCGGGCAAGGCCCAATTGACTGGTTTGATCCATAGGCCGCGTACCACAACCGACACAAGGATCCGCCATGAGATCAATCACCATTTCTCTCGCCGCAGCCGACTTCAATACCAACTCAAACCCAAGCAACGCCATAGAACATACCACCTCCTACAAAGGAAACAAATCCATGAAAAGCACCCTCTCCTTCACCGCCATGGTTGCCGCTGGCCTTCTGCTTGCCGGCTTCGCCGCAGCCGACACCAGTCTCAAGCCCCCTGCGGATCTCAGCACGCTTACCAGCCACCAGCACGCGTGGCACGAAGCCTCTTCCGAGACCCGAAAGCTCATGGCCGAAGCCCTCGGCGAGGCGGGTGCCGCCCAGTGGGCCAAGGGCCAGGGTTACGAGCCCGTCCTCGACCACACCCAGAAGCAGTTCCGCCAGGGCGTGGATCAGGTCTACCGCACGCCCGACGGCAAGATCGTGTGCCTCGAAGCCAAAGGCGGCACCAGCACCCTCGGGCAGCGCAAGGGCCTCACCCAGGGCACGCCCGAGTTCGCCGTCGAATCCGCCGCCGACATGCTCAAAAGCCCCAGAACCACCGTCGAGGAGAAGAGGGTCGCCGCCCTGGTGCTCCAGGCCGCCAAAGAAGGCGCCCTCGAGACGGTCGTGATCCACACCGAACACACCTACGGCGAGCCCAAGGCCCCTCGCGTGAAAGAGGGCTTCCACTTCACCACCGACCACCCGAAGTCGAAGGCCGCCGCCAGCCGCGCCGCCACCCTCGTCGAAGAGCTTCAGGACATCATCCAAGTCGCACTGAACGGCACCAACACCGCCGCCAGAAAGGCCGCCCAGGAGGCCGCGGACGCCCTCAAAGGCAGCGCCCTCGCACTCAAGCTCACCAAAACCCTCGCCAAATTCGCGGCTCCCGTCCTCGTCATCGTCGATCTCTACGCGGCAACCCAAGAGTACCAATCCATCGAAGCCGAATTCGCCCAGGGCCGCATCACCGAAGACGAACGCCTCAACCGCCACGTCCAGCAGGTGACCGGCATGATCGGTGGCTGGGCCGGCGCCGCCGGCGGGGCCTGGGTCGGGGCGATCGGCGGGAGCGCCGCCGGCGCCGCCATCGGCTCCTTCGTGCCGGTCATCGGCAACGCCGTAGGCGCCACCGTCGGCGGTGTCGTCGGCGCTGTTGCCGGCGGTATCGGTGGCTACGCCGGCGGTGATCGCGCGGGACGCGCCACCACCGACTGGGTCCTCGGCACCGCGCTGGAAGCCGCCCCGAAAACCGGCGACTGACCTGAGACCGCCTAATCTGGACATCACCCCAATGAAGCTTCCCCATGAAACTTCTACTAAACGAAACGTGGCGGGGTGTACCCCGACGATGAAAATTGTCAGTGCTACTAAAGATTCAGCGGACCTAGATTCTATCACCACACGATTTTTGATGCAGAATACGACGAGAACTTCGGACGTCCGAAATTTCCCAAGCACACCACCTATCATCCGCGCCCCTAAACATTCCTCAACGCCAGCAGCTCCCGCGCGGGTGTCCGGTCGCCGTTGGCGCTGATCCGTCGCGGGGCGTGCAGTTGCACGATGCGGAATCCAAGATCCTGATAGAGCGTTCGTACGCGGTCGGTGTCGTGGTTGGAGAGAACCACCGGACCGGGATGGCGCGCGAGCCAATGGGCGAGGCGCACCTGATCGTCCCATGAGAAGCTCTCGGCGCCGTACTGGGTGAAGGCGTCGTCGTAAGGCGGGTCGGCGTAGACGAAGTCGCTGGGGCGCAGGCGAAGCCGCGCGAAGTCGCGGGACTGGAACCGCCAGGATGCGAGCTGTTGGCGATGGGCCTCAAAGCGGGTTGCGCAGCGCGTCCGGCGGTAGCGCCCGAAGGGCACGTTGAAGTCGCCGCGCCGGTTGAAGCGACAGAGGCCGTTGAAGCCGTGGCGATTGAGGTAATAGAAAAGCATGGCCGCCTCCGGGTCACCGGAGCGCCCGCGCGCGATAAGATCGTTAAACCGGGTCCTGTGGTTGTAGTAGGTTGCGGCGTCGTTTTCCAGGGCGATGCGAATGATGAGACCGCGCTGGATCCAGGTGTAGAAGTTGATCAGGTGCGGGTTCGCGTCGTTCAGGAGGGCCTCGCGGGGACGCAGGCCCAGGGCGACCGCGAGGCCGCCGCAGAAGGGCTCCACAAGGCGGCGCTGCCGGTGGCCCGCATAAAGCGCGGCGATATCGGGGGCCAGCCAGCGCTTGCCTCCCAGCCACTTGAGGAGCGGCGGCAGCGCGGGCGCTGCTGTTGCTCTGGGGTTTGTATCGGCGGTACCGGGTTTCGGCTCGGGTCGTGTCATGCGACCCCGTTAACACGCGGCGCGGGCCGGAACAACCCAAGACTTTTTTCCCTGGAATTCCGGGATCTTATGGTACACTACAGCCAACGCAGTTGAACCCGTTCCTTAACTCCCTTGTTGCCAGGAGAAAAAACACGGCAGCCTGCGCGCCACACCGGCACGCCTTCTCAGGTTAGCGAATTACGGTTTGTTAACGCGGAGAAGGAGGAACCATGAAAAAGCGCGCAGTCCACGTGATTATCCATAATCACGTACATGGCGGGGGCGATAGCTCCCGTTGGAAAAGGTTGAAATGGGTCATAATCTCGGGCGTGGCCGGCTTTCTAGCCGGCGGCGGCCTGATCCAGTTGCTCATGTAGACCTTTCCAGGTTTGGGACCGCACTCCACCCGGAGTGCGGTTCTTTTTTTCCCGAGGCCTCAGGAGAGGTTCCGCGCGACCGCGGCAAGCGCGGCCAGGAGCAACCCCACAATAAAGCCTACGAGAATGTCCCGAATGATCTGCTTGCGGGTTTCATTCTTGTCCTTGTCCATGAGGCGCTCCTTAACAGGAAAGCGCGCCCCTGTCCACCGGGAAAATCGCGTCTGAACGCCAAATCGCGCAAGAGCCGGGCGGCCCGGGGCCGCCCGGCGGAAATATTAATCGGACGCTTCCTCGCCGGCCGGATTCAGGATCCAATCGAAGGCCTTGTCCGCCAGCTTGGCCACCAGGGGCAAGTCGTCGCGCCGGAAGCTGTCGGTGGATTTCCAATCATCCCCGTCCTTGTAAATCCGGGACAGGTTGACGTTGTAGTAAACGCCCGATTCGGATTGGTTGGCCCAAATCACCGCCTTGACGGCGCCGATGCGAATTTCGTGTGCTGGTCTGTTCTTTTCCATGATGTTTTCTCCTATGAGAGGTTTATAACGGGTGTGCACACCACGGAGGGGTTATGCCGAGGGCAAGGAGGAACGTGCGCTTGCGCAGGTAGTTCCTTGACGGAGAAGCGACCCGTCCGTACGCGAAGCGGGTGCTCCCGAATAAACCGGCGGGAGAAAACCGGAAAAGAACGCGGCATGGGAGACGCATCGGGCGCGGCGGCGGAAACGTCCGCCAAACGAATCGGCGGGCCGCCACGCCAACCACCCGGAAACAGCGGGATGATTGGGATCGCCAGCGAGGCGCGCCGGCGACGCACGCACCAGCCAACGCGACAGGCTACGATTAGACGCCGCGCCGGACAGCGAGGCTGATACGTTGCCGCCGGGCGGCCCCGGGCCGCCCGGCCTTGCGATTTGCGCGCCCGCGCCCGCAAGACGTCGTGGGGCCCTGGTAACATCGCGCGCGCGCCAGGCGCGCGGAAATGGATAATGGCCGCGACACTGCGGAGCAAGCCGCAAGCCGCCGCCATGGGTTACATAAGATAGATTATCAGACGTTGAACGGGGTGGTGAAGATCCCCCACTTTGATCGGTCCCCGGCGCGGCATCTGTCAGGATGCTGCCGCTCCAACACCGATGGATACGTACCCAATTGAGCCATGCCGCGACTGCGTACGCACATCGTTCCGCTCGGATCAATCACACAACACACCCAAGCGTTGTCGTCACACCCCAACGACAATTGATCGCCTGAATTAAGCGCCGATCTGGATTTCGTCGAGGCGCATCGCTCGCCATGGTTTGCGCAAAGACTTTCAAGCCTCGCCGAAGTCGTGCTCATGCCGCTCACAATGCCCCGAAAGTTTCGGGATGCAATCCACGCCCACGTCACGAAAATTGGTACGCCGACAGTGCCCGGTACACGATAATCAATGGAGAGATCATCCCCTCAGGAAATATCGGAGCGGTAAAGCTCCCCCACTCTCGTCCGAAAACTTCGGACGTCCGAAGTTTTCCTGCGACAACAAGCCAAGCGCCATACGCGACATCCACACCCGCACCACGCGAATGCCAGGCACCGGTCTCCGCTCTCCCCCACGCTGATCAAAAAACTTCGGACATCCGAAGTTTTCACTACCGAGGGACCGTATGGCTCAGGCGGGCTGAAACCCCGCGGTTAAGACTTCCAGAATACGTGAAGGATCCATCTGCCGGGGGTTCAATCCGGACGCTTGGCGGATACTCCCCCATTCTGAATTGTTTTCGGGAAAGGTGTCCAAGAATTCTTGCAGGTCTGAATGAACCGAGCGGGGTATGGTCAGCTGCTGATCCGGTGCGAGAAGCAATGACAGTTTGAACACATCATTCCGGTGTTTCTTGATGTGCTTCTCGTCGACGTGATCGCCCTCCCGGCGCCGGTTGTTCAGATCCAGAAAGGCCTTGGCCTTGAGCAGAATGAGGCCTTCGGGAGACAACAGCGGCAACCCTTCACGCATGCGTTTATTGTCTCGCACGACGCCATAGTAGTCGTCATCCATGAGGATTGCCGACAGACTCGATGCATCTTCGCCGGCGGGAATTGGAATTATCTCCGGAGATCCCCGAAGTTCCAGCGTCGCCGGCGCGCGGGAGAAGATTTCGAGCATCGTTGGATAGTCTTCCTTCGGCGCCGTGAAACGATAATAGACCCTCTCCCCCGTGTTCTTCCGCAAATTGTCGTAGCCGCCGTCTTTCACGAATTGCCAGAAGTGGCCGAGAAACTGATCGTCAATGTCTTCAACGAATAAGACCAGGTCGAAGTCTTTCGTAGCCCGCGGCCTCATGTCTGCTTCTTCGAGCCATTGCATGGCCGCAACGCCACCAATCAGGACGAAGTTGTCTGCGTACGCGCTGAAGTGATCGCGAAAGCGTTCGAGTCCTTTGATCATTCTATAACCTCTATAAGTTGCTCAAGGGCGGCCTGAACGCGTTCGTCGGGATCCTCGCGAAAGCAAAGAAAGAGCGACAAGGGGTCCACGGCCGCGCCAATGGCCAGCGCCCTGGGTGAATAGGCCCACGTCTCAATGATCGCCCGGGCGTCTTCCTCAAGTTCTGTTATTTCAATTCTGCCTTGCTCTCGTGCCTTGCGGAACTCTACTTCACTCATCGCGACTGTGAGAAGTTCATTCGACAGGATATCGGTTCGCTTTGACAACGCAGTCAACCCGGCGCGAAACGAAGTCTTGATCTGCTCATCCAATTCGCTCGCAAGGAGTGTCTTCTTGACCGGGGCGCGCATGTAAGGAAGGGCTGTCCGCCAGAGTTCCGGCGGCGTGGCGCGAAAGCGGATTCTTTTCTCACGTCCGACGCGGATCCGTTCGCAGAGTTCCAAGGAGACCAGTTCGTCGACGGCCTGTGAAATGGCCATGGGCGTATACCCGAGTATTCCGGCGATATGCGCTAGAGGCCGTTCTGTGATGTCGTGAGAAAGCAGATGGCGTAGCACAACGACCTGGGCCACCCAACTCATGGTTTTCATTTCCCCATTCGTGCGCGCAGGAAAGCGCTCCCGCAGATCCGTCAGCAGCATGGGCATATACATTTGCCGGTGCGGGACGATGAAGGGAACCTGTTTCTGAATGAGCCGCCGCCGCTCATAGGATTTGATTTGAGGAAGCACAAGGACAACGGTTGCGCCCAACTTGGTCTGGATAGCTTCCCGCTGTTTGGCCAATCTGGCCAGATCGAGTTTGCCATGGAAATCGGCCAGCGCAACAAGGACATTCTCTCCGAAGAGATTTAACTGGCGGATTTCGAGCTCGGTCGTCAGGTACAGGGGAAGGGCAGCCAGGGAGTTCTTGGCCAACGGATGGATTTCCGGCCGCGCTTCGAGGGTCGCGGCCAAGTAGGATTTCAGTTCGTCCAGTAGGCTCATTGGATGCCAATCATAAAATTATCTATGCACACTAAAATAACAAGATTTATTGTGCATGTCAAGCTTTACTTATGATTGGCGCCGTCGTATCCCAAGGGTTCAATATTGAAGAAACATCCGTCCTCAGAGAATCCCGGTTCGACTATTGCATTACAGCGGGTTCGATTCACGCGGGCGATGAAAGAACTTCGGACGTCCGAAGTTCTCCCCCCTACACCCCCGCTGACCGCTGACGTTGCCGGCGGCCTCTTGCCGCAACCTTAACCTCGGTAAGGGCATTGGCAACACGTGCGTAAACGTCTGCTTCCCGGCCGAGGTCTTCGAGCCGAACTACCACCGCAAAAGGAACAGGTTGGGTTTTCCGTTGCCAGCGCTTGTACGAAGCAATGGCACGTGTATAGTGGCCATCGCTGTGGGCCGCCTTATGCTCCGTCCATTCCAGGAAGTCGTGCTGCACCGTGCCTCGCGACCGCCGCTGTACTCCGTAGCAGAACCGTAGTTCGTTTGGAAGATCCGGCGAAGGCTTATCGTCATCGTGATTTGCTACACCGTCGAGAACCGAACCTTGCTTGCCCTCGTCCTCTTGACGGATCATGCCATCAATAACCGGATCGCGACTGATGTCACCATCTGTCGGGATAGCCGCCTGCCCCTCGGGGCCTTCGGCGCCGGCCACGGACCTTCATGGCAGGGCCGGGCGCGGCGTGCGTGATCCTCTTGCGGCCACGGTCTTGCGTCAGTCCGCACGCTGTGGATGGTGGTCGAGCAGGCGGCCCGCCGGGTCCGCGAGCCAGTTCAGGTACTCCTCGAGATTGGTGTAGCCATCACCGGTGCGGTCGTGGTTGCGGTCGTTGGAATCCCCGGGGTCGAGGCCATGTTCAGTTTCCCACCAGTCGGGCATACCATCGCCGTCGGTGTCGGATGGTGGCGGGAGAGAGCGCAGTACCGGCCAGCCGCCCACGTCTTCCGGGCTGTCGATAATGCCAGTGGCGGCGCCCCGCGTTCCACCATAGGTTGCCGTCCCCTGCCGGACCTCCTCGACAAGGCGCCGGTCAATGGCGTCACGAGCGTGGGAGGCGCCGGCCCCATCGAGGACCGACAGATAAGCCTCCGCGGCGGGCTGCTCCCCGTGCAACGGGGGGAAATCGTGCGGGGCCGGCACAAGCGAGTCCGGTCCGGCTCCCTTCCGGAACTCGATCCCGAGGTGATTATCCTCGCTCAACGCTGGATAACCCTCGACATGGTTCCCAGAAACATAGAACCGTGGCGCGACTTCCAATTCCCCCTTCATCGGGGGATCATTCCATATCTGATATATGATAAAGACCTCTGGACGGCCCGCGTTCGGCCCGGGCTTGTAGTAGTTGTTGGCCCAGTTTACGTAGGCGTTGGAGCCGTCATAGCTGGCGCGGCTGGGGCAGTTGTAGATGACGTTGTTGCGAAAGTCCACCTTGCTGTGCGCGCGCCAGGCGATCTTTGGGCCGCGGTTGTTAAGGTGTGCGTAGAGGTTGTGGTGCAGCGACTCGCGCCGCCCGCGAATCACGCTGCCAAAAGCGCGGTTTCGGATGCCTTCCACGCGCGGCACGTTGTAAAGGCCTTCCGAGATGATGCACCACTGAATGGTAATCAGGTCGGTGACGCCGGCTTCGGTCTCCTGGACCGAGCCATAGGCCGGAGAGGAACTGGACAGGATCTCGTCCACCCCCCAGCTCGCGGTTACGTGGTCAAGAATGACATTGCGCCCCGCATGGATGCGAACCGCGGTATCCGCCCGCCCGGCACGGTCTCCCAAGCGCGAGCGGATATATCGGATGATCACATGATCGTTGCCCACAACCAGGCCATGATCGCGCAGAGTGATGCCGTCCCCCGGGGCGCTCTGTCCAGCAATGGTGATATACGGGGCGTCCACCGAAAGCGTACTTTCTAGAGCGATGGTTCCCGAAACCCGGAAGAGTATGGTGCGCGGACCATCGGCGGATTCAAGGCCGAGGCGCAGTGAGCCGGGGCCGCCATCGTCCAGATTTGTCACGTAATAAACGTCCCCTCCACGTCCGCCGAGCGCATGACGCCCAAAGCCCTCCGCTCCGGGGAAGGCGAGTTGCGGGCCCGCATCCGAGGCCGCGCCCAGATATTCCGCGCGCAAGCCGGAAGGCGGCCAAACAAGCAGGATCGCCATGCAGGCGAAAATGGTCAAGCGACTTGACGGTTTCATACTCGTCGCTCCCCGGGGTGTTTCGTTTCCTGCGATTCGTTTCGACGCTGGCGCGGCGGCGGCGGTGAGCCCAGCGCTACCGCATGCTGGTGCTTGTTAACCGCTCCAATGTTACCTTGTCAACGCACCTCCATTATAGCCACCAATTCAGACTCTCCGCCGTATAACGCAACATCACCGTCACCGACGGCCTCGACGCCGCGTGATGGTGGGCTCGCGAAAGAAGCCGGTGTCCCCCCGCGGGATGGCATGTACACGGGACCAGCGCGACCGGATACGTCCGGCCAGTCAGGCGAGAACCTCCAGCGAGCCCGCGCTTGCAATCCGTACCCCGCGCGCAGCTTCCCACGCCTATCGGATCGGCTTCCGAGTCGGAGGGTGTCGCCTTCGGAGATCCGAAGCCTTTCCAGGCGGGATACTTTTTCTTAGAAAACCTCGTTCACCGCCGCGAAGGCAAGGACGTTCACGATCTGGTGTACATCCTGCAACGCGCTGGCGGCGAAGCCGCCGGGGTCAGGCAGTCGGTACGACCCGAAGAGCTTAAAGCCGATGCTTTCGTCCATGCCATGAAGACGCTTCGCGGAAATTTTGAAAGTCCAGGCGAGGATGGCCCCGTGCGTTATGCGCGTTTCCTTCCGGATGCGCCGGATACGGCTATTCAGGCTTTCGCGGCGGTGAACGAGTTTTCTGAATCGCTTCCTTCCTGAATAGTAAGCCGCGAGCAGGGCAGGTGCGTGGCCGCGAGGCGACATCGTGCGCCCGTTTCCGTTGGCCCGTTAGGGCCATCGGAGGCGCAGTATGCTACCCGCGGGCCTTCCGTGGCGAGAGGACACGACTGGCCCCGTTTCAAAACTTCGGACGTCCGAAGTTCCTGCCGGCGCGCGGGGGGAGGGTGAGGATGCGTAAGATGTCGCTGACCTGGGATTTCTGGTAGGCGTTGGCCAACGTCACTCTGTTAGGATGGGCACGTACCGCTCTCGGGTATTGGTCGGCTTATCTCGGTCTAGATGATGATTCCCCGTGACGTTGCGTTTCGGTCAATGGGACCGCGCCTCCTGAAGGAGTCTCGTGATGTATCGGCTTCGCTTTGTCTATCTGACGCTGCTCTCATGTGGCCTGATTCCGGTTTCGCTCGCGGGAGCGCAGGAACGGGCCGTATTGGAAAACAGCCAATTGGGTCTGACTTTCGACGCGACTTCTGGCACGCCGATTGCCTTGGAAAACAAGCTCACGGGCGAAACCTACGGCATTGCGGGGGATCCGGTGGTGGTGGAGGCGGTAGCGTTTCGCTTCGATTCGTCGGAAGCCCGTGTGGCGTCGGTTGCCTTGTCGGATGAGCTCTTCCGGGTGCACTATGCGACCGATGCCGTGGCGGTTGAAGTCACCTACCACCTGCGCGCGAATGATCATTTCCTGGAGAAGCGGGTCGTTCTCATTCCCGCTCAGGCTACGGGCGTGACGCGTGTGGTGGTAAGCAGCCCCACGATCGCATATGCGGGTCTCGGCGTGGTTGAGTATCGCTATCCGAAGTTCGGCCGGACCGCGGGCGCCGAACCCTCCCGCACGTATTTTGGCCGCACGGAGAAAGGTGGATTCTTCGCAGGCGTTGCGGAGCCATTCGACGCTTCGAACGCCAGTGGTAACCGGCTTACACTTGCCTATGCGCCTTCGTTGAAGGTGGGCGCGGGTCAGCGCTTCGCGTGCGAGCCCGTCTACCTCGGCGTATACAAGCGGTCGCCCGACGACCAGGCATCCGACGGGTTGCCGCTCTGGTCGGAGTCCAAGGCGATGGTGGCCATGACGTCCACGGTACTGGGGCCCCCTCGTCACGGTCTTGTGCCCATGGCTTGTGGCTGGCACAGCGAAATGAGCCAGAACGGCTATGCAACGCTGGCGGAAGTCGAGGCGGACATGGCCTCGCTCGATTTCCTGGCCGCCTGCGGCATTGACTGGCTGTCGGACAGCCACCCCTGGGGCGGCGAGACCGAGAAGCTGCACAATCTTACAGCGGGAGACCCGTTTGAGATCGGCCCCTTCAACCGGCGGTTTCTCGAACATGCGCAGGCGCGCGCCGTGCGCGTCGCGATGTGGCCCACAATGAACAACAGCCACCCCTGGTCCAAACTGGGGAAAGCCCTTCGTCCGGACAGGCCGGACTGGCTGATGACCCGCGCACCCAAAGAGGGCGAATCCCCGCTTCTATCCCGTAATCCGGCCAACTGCCTGGCCAACACGGAATTCCTCGACTGGCTGATCGAAATCAATCTCCAGGGCCTTTCCAGCGGCTTCCATGCGTCGTGGGCCATAGACGGGAGCTTTTTTGGCGATGGCGGCTGGTTTACCTCTATTGTGCCCGCGGACTGCACCGCCGATACGCACGACCACCTTCCGGGCGACTCGAACTACGCCTGCCAGCGCGCCCTGGGCCGCCTGATCGACGCAGTGCGGGAGGCGCATCCGGCCATGTACATTTTCACCTGCCGCCCACCCATGGATCTGGGGGTGTGGTCGCTGCAGAATGTGGACGTCTGCTTTACGCTACTGGAAAGCGGCACGGCGGACGAGGAGGTGTCTCCGCTTCCCGGCCTGTCCGGACAGCCGCTGAACGTAGTGGCCGGTGACCACATTCGAACCTGGTCGCGCGCGCGCGTGCACCATGATTTCTTCCCCCATTATGTGGATCAGCCCCTGCTTTTCCCCAGCCGTTCCGCCGCGCATGATCGCGCGCCCAACTGGCCGCGCGGGAATCTGGATTACATTCTCCTGAGCGCAATATCGTCCTCGCCCAATCAGTTGTATTATATGCCGACCAAGACGGGGATTCCAGAGGAAGATCGGGCCGAGATCCAGCGGTGGCTCGATTGGGGCCGCAAGAATGAGGAATATCTCAAGGTGAGAAATGACCTGCCGGGGTGGCCTGCGGCGGGGCGCGTGGACGGCTCCGCACACATCGCCGGCGACAGGGGTCTGGTCTTCTTGTTCAATCCCAACCCTGAACCTGTAAGCGGCGAGTTTGCTTTGACGGCGGAAAGCATCGGGCTTGAAGCCAGCGGTTCGCTGCGCGTGGAACAGGTGTACCCGAAGTCGGACCTGCACAAAGAATTCCAGGGCGGGCAGGTGGTTCGGTGGGAGGTTCCCGCGGAGTCCCCCGTCGTGCTCCGCATTTCACCAGCACGATGACCAGCAATTCATACTTGCGCCGGGGCCACCTGTTTCGGGCGCGGGCAGAGGGAACGGGGTGTATTTCTACCCCAGACTCTCCAGCGCCTGGAGCAGTATCGCCTTCACCGACGACTTGGACACCGGGCCCTTCTTGAAGGTCACGGCTACGGTCGCGCTGGGCAGAGCGAGCGGCATGACCAAGCTCAAGGGCTTCCGCCAACCCGAAACACTGGTCGTCCCTTCGGCGGCCATCACACGCGGGGCTATAGGGCATTGGCCCGCTGATGCAGATCGGCCAGGGCCTGAAGCGGGCGTTGCTGGAGGGCCAGAAGGCCACCGGCTGCCTCCCAGCGATAGACCGTTGCCGCCGTGACACCGAGTGCGGTGGCGAATTCCACCACGCTCAGGCCAAGCTTTTTGCGCAGCCGCGCGACGGATGCCGAGGAGGGGCGGATCCGGGGCACGGGTGATGCACCCGCTCCGCGTTGCTTCGCCGCATTTTCCGCGCGTGCTGGGCGGGCGGGC
Organism: Candidatus Hydrogenedentota bacterium; assembly: GCA_019637335.1. Classification (NCBI taxonomy): domain Bacteria; kingdom Pseudomonadati; phylum Candidatus Hydrogenedentota; species Candidatus Hydrogenedentota bacterium. The sequence continues at coordinate 74,097 of JAHBVV010000032.1, forward strand.
GTGGTCTGTCTGGCGGGCTGTCTGTTCGTTGCCTTCCGTGACGGCGTCGGTGCGTTGCTCGATTTCGTGGCACGCGCGCCAGCACCGTTCGCCGGGACCGCGAGGGGGGCGGGGTCGCCATCGTCGAGTTCGATCCCGAATATATCCGCGAGCTGCGATTCCGCTATGGCCCCGCCGCCCGCTCGGGCATTTCCGGGAAGCGCCAGATCCGCGGTAATCAGTTCCTCCGCCGCCACGTCGCGCAGCAGAAACAGCAGCTCGGGCCGCGTGTCAAAGCGGTTGCCCGCGCCGTACAGCACCGCAGCTACGTGCTTGCACATGGTGGCCCAGTCGGGACAGCTGCACTTGAGCTTAATCTCGCCGGGCTTGGGAAAGAGGCCGCCCTCCCGATCGCTCACGACCGCCATCACTTCGTTGGACAGCTTGCCCTGAAGCAACTCCAGCATGGAGCCGATACTCCCGGCGCATTTGCCTTTGATGGTTTTCCAGGCCGACGCGGGCAGCGCCTTGATCTCCACGGTAACGGTGTAGAGCGAGGAGCCGGAAACCAGGGCCTCGATGCGGCCCGGCTGAATTTCCAGGTGGCACACGGAGCCATTGCGCGCGTAGGTCCGCCCCCGGGGCAGTCGGTTGGAATAATCGGAAAACGACTCCAGATGTTTGCACCAGCCCTTTCCCCAGAAACTGTGGGCAATCTTCTGCCCGTCAATCTCCACGGGCTTGACATCCTTGCCCTGCTTCCGCAGCGCCTCCATCTTCTTCTTCGCCTGCGCACGGCGCGCGGCCACGGGCACATATTCGCGTTCCCAGTAGGGCATGGATACTCCTAAAGCGCCGCCTGGCTCACATCGAGCCGGACCAGGCGCAGCAATTCGTCGTCGGGCAGTTCGGTCAGGTTTACCTCGCCCTCGCCCGAGAGCAATTCGGTCGCCAATTGTCGCTTTTCCTCAATCAGCGCGTCAATCCGCTCTTCGACCGTGCCTCGCGTGACGAACTTGTGCACCAGCACGTTGCGCTTCTGGCCGATACGGAAGGCGCGGTCCGTGGCCTGATTTTCCACGGCGGGGTTCCACCAGCGGTCGAAGTGGATCACGTGGGAAGCCGCCGTAAGGTTCAGGCCCGTGCCGCCCGCCTTCAGCGACAGGATGAAAAAGGGCGGGCCGTCCTCTTCCTGAAACCGGGCGACGATCTCCTTCCGCTGCTTCACGCCCGTGCCGCCGTGCAGGACGAGGCCCGAACGCCCGAAGATGGCCCCCAGATGCTCCGACAGGGGCTCGATGATCTCGCGGAACTGGGTAAACACCAGGACCCTCTCCTGCCGTTCGGCGAGTTCCTCGCAGATCTCCGCGATGCGCAAAAACTTCCCGCTGTCCCCCGCGCCGTACTCGCCGTCCCCGGCAAGCTGGCTGGGGTGGTTGCAGATCTGCTTCAGGCGCATCAGCGTTTGCAGCACCAGCCCGCGCCGCGCGATCCCGTCCGCCTTTTCCAGGGATTTCTTCATCGACTTCACGGCCTGCTCGTAGAGCTTAACCTGAGCCTTGGTCAGGTTGCAGTAGCGCGTGGTTTCCGTCTTGTCCGGCAGGTCCGTGATGATGGCGCGGTCTGTCTTCAGGCGCCGCAGGATGTAGGGCCCCGCCAACTGTCTCAAGGGCGCGAACTGGTTCGCCGGGCGCGCCTGGAGGCCCTTCACGAAGCCCTTGAACTCCGTTGCCGAACCGAGCAGGCCGGGGTTGAGGAAGTCGAAGAGGGACCACAGATCGCCCAGGCGGTTTTCCACGGGCGTACCCGTGAGCGCAATGCGCGCGCGCGCGTCTAGCTGCTTGACGGCTTTCGCCTGACTCGCGGAAGGATTCTTGATGGCCTGGGCCTCGTCTAGAATGACCAAATCCCAATGCTGCGCCGTGAGCCAGGTCTGGCGCGTCAGCATGGCGTAGGTCGTAACCGCGAGATCGACCTCGGAAAGGTATGTTTCCGGTGCCTTGGCGATCTGCTCGAGCTCTTCGCGGCCCGCCTCCGCCGGGTGGAGAAACTGGAGCGTCAAGGACGGCGCAAAGCGCTCCGCCTCCTGGCGCCAATTGCCCAGGAGCGAAGCGGGCACCACAAGCAATGAGGGTTTCCGTTTGCCCGCCCGAACGTTGCCCCCGGCCAAGAGCAGGGCGAGGATCTGGATGGTCTTGCCGAGGCCCATGTCGTCCGCCAGGCAGGCACCGAGGCCGAGCTCAGTGAGGAATCGCATCCAAGCCACGCCGTCGCGCTGGTAGGGGCGGAGGGTATCGTGCAGCGCGCCCTTTCCGCCGCCGGCGAGGCGCGACGGATCCCGCAGGCCCGCCAGCACCCCGGCCAGGGCCTCGCCCGCCGTCACGTGAACCCAGGAGCGCTCCTGATCTTCTTCCACTTCGTGGGCCAGATCCCGCGAGGCTCCCGCCAGAAGGCGCATGCCTTCCACAAAGGAAATTTCGCCGTTTGCGGCATCCGCCTGGATCGCCTCCCAGTGGCCGATGGCCTCCTGGAGCTTTGCCCGGTCCACCTCGACCCACTGGCCCTTGATCAGCACCAGGCCATCCTCTCCCGCCAGCAGCGCCTTGATCTCCGACGGCGACAGCGCCGCATCGACGAGCGCGACCTCGACGTTGAAGTCAAGCATGGCGTCCGTCCCGAGGGTGGATCTTCTCTGTTCGCCGATGGTCACCGCCACCCGGGGGCGGGGCCGCCGTTTCCACCAGTCGGGCATGGTCACTGAGAGGCCGCTCTCCTCCAGGGCGGGAACGGATCGCAGGAAGGTATAAGCGCGCGGGGCGGCCCAGGCCGTCGGCTGGTAGATCCCGCTGGAATCCACCAGCGCCTTTACCCAGTCACAGCGCTTGGCCGCCTCGTGGACCGGTGAAAGCAGCTTGACGAGCGCGGGCCGGTTATTCGCGGTGGCGTACTGCTCCAGGGCCTTGCGCAGGGGTAGGTGCCTGAGCTGGCCCGATGCGCCGAAACCCGCCGTGTAGGTGGCCATGAAGGCGAAGGGGCTCACGCTGTCGTTCTTGTTTTCGGCCAGGTGAAAGCAAACCCGGCCGACCTGCCGCCACCGGGGCGCCCGCGAGTCCAGGAAGGACTCCAGGTCGCCGTCCTTCAGGATAGCCTCGCGCACCCAGGCGTCGAGGTCCTCCCAGATCGCGCACAGTACGGCTTCTGAGAGATATTCCGCGCCCTCCATCGGGGGCGCGGTCAGGATCAGTCCCGCGCAGTCGGCGGGGGACGGGGGCGAGATGCGGAAGGAATCGGCACCGGCGGGCACATGGCATAGAGCCGTCAGATAGCGCGCGGCAAAGTCCTGCCAGTAGCGGAGCGAGGCTTCTCCGCCGGAATACGTCTTCTCCGCCGCGAGGACAAACAACGCCTCGGGCCAATGGGCACCGAACGTATCCCGAAGGACCGCCTCGCCACGCACGGCGGCGTGTTCGTCATCCACCCAGCGCAAGTGGCCCGCCGGGGTCAATCGAATAGGCATTCTGGCTCCTGGCGCGGCTAACCCGCGCGTTCTAGTCCTTGTTCTCCAGGGCCGCCTCAATTTGCCGGCGTTCTCTCTGGATCTCCACTTGCAGCTCTTCTTCACTCGGCAGGAATTGCAGGTACTTTGACGCGAAGATCTGGCGGCTCTCGCTGAGCACGGAATACCTGGCCACGGCCTCGCTCTTGTCGGAGCAGAGAATAAGCCCGATGGTCGGGTTGTCTTCCGGCATCTTGAATCGATCCTCGAAGAGACGGACGTAACCGTCCATCTGGCCCACGTCGCGGTGGGTCAATTTGCCATTTTTCAGATCAATAAGGAGGAAGCATTTCAGGATGAAATTGTAGAAGACGAGGTCGATGTAGAAATCCTCACCATCAAAACGGATGTGGCGCTGACGTGCGACGAAGGCGAAGCCTTTTCCCAGTTCCAGCAGGAACGATTGCAGGTTGTCGATGATGGCCTGCTCGATGTGGCTCTCGTGGAGTTCCGGCCTGTCGGGAAGGCCGAGAAACTCGAGCACGTAGGGCGATTTCAGCACGTCCACAGCACTGGGCGGTTCGCCGGTCAGCCGTTCCCGATCCGGCGCGTCCACCGCGGTCGCGCCACGATGGGCTACAATGCGCTGGTAGTAGGCGGTGTGAATCTGGCGCTCCAGTTGGGCCTTGCTCCAGCCGCATTCCACCGCCTCGCGCTCGTAGAACGCACGCGCGGCGGGGTCGTCGACCCGCATCAGGGCGCGATAGTGGGACCAGGAGAGGAGGGGGGAGAAGGCTGGTGCGAAATTGATACCCGTCGGGTACTGATTCTCTACAGGGACCAATTCTCTTCCCGACGGGGCGGGAATAGCCTTGTTCGTGCCGAATTCCAAGCCCGGCGGGCGCTGTTTTTCAATTTCTGCGAATTCGTCACCAGACGGGTGGGGTTTTCTTTCAATGCTCAATTCGTCACCCGCCGGGTGACGAATTTCCCGCTGAGCCAATTCCCTCCCCGCCGGGGAGGAAATTGCAAGTCGCTCAGAATAAACCAGATAGAACTTTCGGTAGTTCTGGAGACTCTGCTCGGAGAAACCCCGACCGTACCGCTCGGTTAGACGGGCGGAAAGACTCTCAACCACCTGCTTGCCATATTCCGCCCGGTCCTCGCCGCCTTGGATCTCTTCCACAATCTCCCGGCCGATGAGCCAGTAGGCCGTCACCATCTGGGTATTGACCGCCCGGACAAGATTCCCCCGGGCTTCTTCCAGGATCCCGACAATCCGCTCAAAGAGGGCGTCCGGTTGTGCCAACGATCGGTCGTTTGTTGGATTGCTCATCGTTCGCTCCCGGCGCCTGCGCCACGTGTTGCGGTCATTTCGATGGCTTCCGCCGGTGTATTTTACCCCAAACTCTCCAGCGCCTGGAGCAGCATGGCCTTCACGGACGACTTCGACACCGGCCCCTTCTTGAAGTTCACGGTGACGGTGGCGCTGGGCAGGTCGATGCGGTAGGTCTGGTCTTTGGGGGCTTCGGTGGTCTTGGCGACAGGCCTCGGGCTGGGCGCGGGGGTCGGGGCTTTTTTGCCCTTGGCCTCGTCGATCCTGGCCCGGATCTCTCGGTTGGGCTTGCCGTCGAGGACGTCTTTGACGAGGTGTTTCTGGAGCTTCGCGTCGTCCACGCGGGAAATGCGCATGACGGCGTCGTAGGGGACCGGGGCTTCGGACGTCCGAAGTTCCTGCTGGAGCGCGGGGGGGAGGCTGAGGATCCGGAGCATGTCGCTGACCCAGGCCTCGCGTTTGCCGATCATTTTGGCGAGGTCGCGCTGGGTCTTTACGGCGGGATCTTCATCGAGGATGGCCTGGAGGGCTTCGGCGAGCTCCACGGGCGGAACGTCTTCCCGCTGGACGTTGCTGACGATACTGCGCCGCCGCCGGGCCTGGCTCTCCTCGGGATCGGTGATCACCACGCGGAGCTGCTTGAGGCCGGCTTCGCGGGCGGCGCGCAGGCGCCGGTGCCCGGTGACGACCATGTATTTTCCGCCGTCGTGGGCGGTGACGGTCAAGGGCTCGATGACGCCCAGGGCCCGGACCGTGTCAACCAGCCCCTCCATGTTGCGGAAGGTCTTGCGCTCGTTTTTCGGGTCTTCGATAAGCAGGTCAATGTCCAGCAGCTGGGCGCCGCGTTTGGGGATCGCGGGGATCGCGCCCTTGCCCTTTTCCCGGACCAGTTGAAGCCGCGAGGGCCGGTTTTCGGCGGTGGATTCTGCGTGGCTCATGCGTTGGCTACCTTCTTGCGTTTCTTGACGTTGAACAGCCCCAGCACCTCGTCGCGCAGGGCCTTGATATCCACAGCCCCCTTGGAGCGCGGCCGGTATTCGAGAATCGACCCGCCGTGCTCGTCCACCTGGGCGAGCCATCCGCAATTGCGGATTTCGGCCTGGGCAATGGGGATGTGCTCCTCGTGCATCCGCTCGATGACCCGCTTGCGCAGGCCGGGCCGGTGCAGATTGTTGAGCACGTGCAGGAGGTGGAAGTCCGCGCTTGGCCGGATCTGGAGCAGCAGGCTGTAAAAGTTCGCGTAGGACTTCACGGCCTTGGTGCTCTCAAAGGGCACAATGAAGAGGTCCGCCGGATAGATCGTGTTTTCCATGATCGGCGAGATCTGGTTCGGGGCATCGACGATCAGGAAGTCGTATGCATCCTCGGGCAGTTGCGCCAGCACGCCGGCGTAACCTTCGAAGTAGCCTTCCTGGTGAACGATGTCCCGGCCGTATTCCTCCAGCGCGAAGGCGCTCGCGACAAAGGACAGGTTCTTGTGCCGCGTGGTGTGGATGACCTCCGCCAGCGGCGCATGCCCCAGCAGCGCCGCAACGATGGTGTCCTCCCAGGAGAGGCCGTCGCTGGCGTGGAGCCATTCGGAGACCTGGGCCTGCGGGTCCATGTCGGATAGGAGCACCCGCGCGCCGTCCTGGGCGAGGGCCGCGGCGAGGTTCATGGCGATGGTCGATTTCCCACACCCGCCCTTCGCATTAATGACCGTAATGATTCTCATACGTTGACCACCTCCTGGCCCATGCGGGTCGGATTAAATTCCCGGTCCCATCCCCAGAAATCGAGAATGCTCCCGTCGAGTTCCCTCGAATATTCGTAAAAACGCTTCAAATGCTCCTTGTCGCTGTCGAAAGCAGCGAGCATCTGATTGATAAACTCGGGCGACTGGCAATACGGCGAGGACGCCAGGAATTCCCGCTGGCGGCGTTCCTCCTCCTCGAATGCGGCATACAGCAGCGGGTTTTCGTCCCGAAGCTGGATTTCCCGATCGCGCACGTAGTCCATATAGTCTCCGCGAAACCGGTCATAGTGCAGCTTGCGGGCCCGATCGGCCGCCTTCTTCGCCGATGCGCGCACCTTCCGACGAAAGTCCACAACGAAGGCGTCCCCGTGGCGGGTTAGGGCCAATTTGAGCGAGCGGGGCATCCCGGGGTTGGCCAGCTCCTGATCGCGGACGTATTCCCCGAAGCTTCGGCCCATCCGGTGGACTTTGTCCTCGTGGGGATAGTGGCGAAGCAACTCCTTCACGAAGCGCTCCCCGGCTTCCACGTCCGACCGCACCACGGCGGCGGCGGGCTGCTCGCTGTTGCCGGCCCAGGCCGCATAGAAGTGAGCGGCGAAGACGCCGCCCAGGCGTTCGGGATTTTCCGCCTCGGGACATGGCCAGTTTTCTTCGATACTCTTCCGCAGGAGGCCCAGGCGGTTCCGGGTGGGATTCCGGAGTGGAAGCCATTCGCATTGCTGGATGATCTGGAGTGGGGGAAAGGCCTCGGCGAGTCGTGTCGCCGTGGTTCGGTCAAACCCTTCCTCCTTCAATCGAGAAAAAGCCCCCTCGACAGCAGCAGGCGCCGCCTGTTGTTGTTTACTGGTTTTATTTAGGGTGTTCTTTAGATCTGTTATTTCTATACCGGTGTCAATAATGGACTGGTCACGGTGTTCTTTTTGAACCGGCGCCGGTTTGGATTCTGAACCGGTCTCGGTATCCTTTATGAACCGACGTCCGGTATCTTTATTGAACTGAGTCCGGTCTGCTTTTTGAACCGGTCTCGGTGAAGATTCGTGAGTGGCCTCCGAGTCGGCCCGGTATTCTTTTTGAACCGCCTGAGGGCTCGGATCGCGGAAATCGCCTGCTTGCTCCGGTATCCTTTTTGGACTGTTCATCGGATAAGTGTTTGTGTCAGTCCACTTTATGCCATACGTGGCGGCGCGGCTGGCCTGCCCGGCATTGGAATCAAAGAAGCCCGCCTCTATGCGCTGTATATGATTGTTTTTGATGGAATGCTGTATGGCGTCGTTGAGACTGCGCCGTGAGGCGATTCCCGTGATGCGCTGAAGCCGGGTGAAGCTCATTTCAATCTGCTGGCGCCGGAAGCCGAAGCGGGTCTGGAATCCGATGGTGTGTCGGATGATGGCGCCCACGACCTTGATTACGGCCAGGGATTCGTTGGGCACGGTGAAGTCGAAGAAGGCGTTTGGGATGTAGGTCAGGTTTCCGTTTCCGGAATAGAAACCACCAAAAACAGATAGATCCTTGATGTATTCGTCGCGATCATCCCAACAAAGCTCGTAAAGCGCCGATACCGCGCTCTGGCGGGGGCCGGAGGCGCGGCCTTCCCTGATGCAGCGGATGAAGTGGTGGGTGACGGCTTCCTCTATCGCGGGTCCGATGGCTCCCCGGCTAATCCCCGCCTCGCGGATGAGCTGGTTGTAGGAGATGACAACCTGGGGTTCCTGGGGATTGCCCTGGGCGTCGCTCCATCCCAGGGTTTTTCGTATCATGTAGGCCACAAGGCGGACGCATCCACGGGACGAATGGCGCAACACCACGTCGAAGAACTGGTTCGGCGTGTAGGTCGTGTTGCTGGTGGGCGCGGGATAACCCTGGAAGGGAGTCCTGTCGCCGCGTTTCTTATCGCCCTTGGTTGCCATATGTTATGCGCTGTGCCGTTGTTCCTCTTGGGAGTGAATAGGAGTGCCGTTCTGGGCGGCAAAGTCTTCGATGATCATGTTGACCACTTCGCTTCGAGAACGTCGCTGAAAAACCGGTGATTCGCGGCGTAACTCGTCCAGATAAGCGAGGATACGGGCATCGAAGTTGATGCCGGTGGTGCTCTTGGTGCGGGTGGCCGCGCTGTTTGTAGATGCTGACATGGACCAAACTCCTTGATGAACCTTGTCGTTGTATGTTGATCGTGGACAACGTTCGACAACTTTGTCAAGGAAAAAATCACCTTCAATCGCAAAATGCAGGGGAAAGACGCAGGATCAGGCCCAATATGTGGGGTTTGCTGTACCCGCCCGGACTGCCGGCCCGGAGGCAATACCGTTTCCCGTATAGTAAATAAAGTAAATTTCCATAAAATCACTGTCAAGAATTTACTGGCCACTGTCGGGTGCTTTCTCCAGAAGTGCATCCCGAGGTCGCCAAATCGTGGGAAATTGCTCTATAGAATGGGATGGGCGCGTTGCCATTTTGGCGGGGGACACCCGGGTCCTCGGGAGGTCTATGGCCGACCGAGATGCCACTCGAAGGTTGGCCGACTGGCGCCGAGCGTTGACGCGGCGAGGCCCCGTATGAAAGGGGCGCAATTCGCTTGCAGTCGTCCGGCGCTTACGCGGCCATATACCGGGTCTGGCGGATTAAGCACGCCTGCGCGCCGTCTTCCTCACTGATGGCCCTATTCCGAGTGGTGAAGCGGGCGGACGGGAGAATCTTTCTGAAGCACGCCGCGCCGGGCAACATGGCCCTGGCGGACCCTGCGGGTGGTCTCCCGGGTAGGGAGCACGGGGTGCGCGGAAATGGCGTTGTCCAGCGTGCCCGGTCGGATGACTTTCGCCAGTGACTGCCATTGGAACCTGGATTGTCCCGCGCACGGCTGGAGGTATTGAAGACTAACGTTCTTCGGGATCTTGCATCGATTCCAATTCC